>NZ_JBNHGF010000007.1:0-26646 GCF_059091005.1 Arthrobacter sp. Y3223164 | reverse complement strand
CTTCGGGTCCGGCAGGCCGAGGCCGGCGGCGGCGGCGCGGCACTGTGCCTCGGTGCCCACGGCGAGCAGGTGCCCGTCGTGCACGAGCATGGCCTCCGCCGTCGGGCGCTCCTCATCCATGGTGTGGATGGTGGCGGCCGTGATCAGCTGTGGGATGAAGCTGGTCGCGGGAGCGTCGAATGTCTTGAGTTTCCTCACCGGAAGGCCTCCAGGTTGGTGTTGCTGTTGTTCGTGTGTGCGGCGTCGGCGTCAGTGCCAGCTTCCAAGGATTCGTCGTCGTCGCGGTGCTGCGGAGCGATCGCCAGGCAGACGATGCTCAGCACGCCCATGGCGGCGAACATGATCAGGACGGGCCAGATGCTGCCGGTGGACCCGTACAGGAAGGTCGCGGTCAGCGGGGAGAGGGCGGCCCAGATGGCGTTGGCCATCCCGTAGGCCAGCGAGATGCTGGTGTAGCGGGCCTGTGCCCGGAACAGCTGGGACAGGATGGTCGCGGTCGGCGCGTAGGTGGCGGTCATGACCAGGCGCATCGCGGCGAAGGCCAGGAAGATCAGCCATTCCGGTCCGGTGGACATCAGCAGGAACTGCGGGACGATCAGCACGATCGAGCCCACCAGACCCACGAACATGACCCGCTTGCGGCCCCACCTGTCGCCCAGCCAGGCGACGCCCAGCGTGCAGATGAGCTCGACCAGGGCGGCCACGGACAGCGCGTTGAGGATCATGGTTTCGTCCAGGCCCACCGACGGGTCGGTGCCGTACGCGGTGGCGAAGGTGGTGGCCAGGTAGTAGCCGCCGGTGGAGATGGGCAGCAGGCCGATGCCGATCAGGATCGGCTTCCAGTTGGTGACCAGCGCGTGCTTCAGCGGCAGGGTCTGCACCTTGCCTTCGACCTTCTCCTCGAACACCGGGGATTCCTCCACACGGTAGCGGACCCAGAAGCCCACGCCGATCAGCACCACGGAGAGCAGGAACGGGATGCGCCAGCCGCCGTCCACGAGGAACGTGTCGCTGATCCCGGACAGGTAGGCGAAAATCAGGGTGGCGCCCAGCGCGCCGGCTGGGTTGCCCAGCTGCGCGAAGCCGCCGTAAAAGGTCTTGTGCTTCTCCGGCGCGTGCTCCACCGCCATCAGTACGGCGCCGCCCCACTCGCCACCCACGGCCAGGCCCTGCAGCGCGCGCAGCAGGACCAGCAGCACGGCGGCCCAGGCGCCGATGTTCTCGTGCGTGGGCAGCAGGCCCACGAACACGGTGGACAGGCCCATGATCAGCAGCGTGATCACCAGCGAGGGGCGGCGGCCGAACTTGTCGCCGATGTGGCCGAAGATGATGCCGCCCAGCGGGCGCATGAAGAACCCGACCGCGTAGGTGGCGAAGGCGGCGGCGATGCCGGTCATCCGGTCCGCTTCCGGGAAGAAGAGCGGACCGAACACCAGGGCCGCGGCCGTGGCGTAGATGTAGAAGTCGTACCACTCAATGGCGGTGCCGACGAAGGCCGCGAATCCGGCGCGGCGGGCCCGGGCGTGGCTGAACTGCGGCCGGGCTGCTGAAGTATGAGACATGGTCTTCCACCTTAAGGTGTGGGCATGAGTGCCGTTGTGATCTCTGCGACTGTAGGGCCTAAATCACAATCCAACAAGAGCACAAATGTTGCGTTACAGACCCTTGAATTCACTTCTGCTCTGGTTCCGCGCATGTTTTTACGAAAGCTCTTGACTATGCGCTGAATCACTGGATAATTGACGACGGCGGCGCTCACTTGGGAGGTTAAGGAAACTTTGGCGGACCACACCGAAATGATCGACACAAAACTCGTCCGCGCCCTTCAAAAGGAGGGCCGGGCCAGCTACCAGGAATTGGCGCGCGAGCTCGGCCTGCCGCGGGCCACGGTCTCGGCCCGGCTGCGGGAGCTGCTGGACACCCACACTGTCCGGGTAGTGGCCGCGGTGGATCCGGCGTTCCTCGGCCAGCACGTGATCGCGCACGTCTCGGTGGTGGCGTCCGGGCCGGTCCGAAATATCACCAAGCTGCTGGCCGATTGGCCGGAAGCGGTGCTGGTCTCGGCCATCGGCGGTACCCACGACCTGATCGCCGAGATCCGCGTGGCCACCCACGACGAACTGCACGCCGTGCTCACCCGGCTGCGCGAACATCCAGACGTCGCCTACATCGACACGCTGGTCTACACCCGGCTGGTCAAGGGCTTTTTCCTCTCGCAGTACGCCGGCGAGGTCACCATCGACCACGTAGACACCCAGCTCATCGAGATCCTGCAGAAGGACGGCCGGACCAGCTACCGGGATCTCGCCGCAGCCGTGGGGCTCACGCCCACCGCCGTCCGCTCCCGCGTGCAGCGGCTGCTGGACGCCCGGATCATCCGGATCAGCGCCGTGGAATCCCGCGGCGCCGGCGGCCGGCAGCTCTCCATGGGCGTCGGACTGAACCTCTCCGGCGACAACGACGCCGTCCTCGAACTCCTGCGCAGCTCATCGCACGTGGAGTTCGTCGCCCAGACCGTCGGCCGCTTCGACGCCATCGCCACCCTCGCCGCCCAGTCCCCCCGCGACCTCCTCGCCCAACTCGAAGAAATCCGCAGCCTCCCCGCTGTCAGCCGCACCGACTCCTGGCTCCACCTCGAAGTTGTTAAGGAGGATTACGCCCGGCGGATTTCATGACCACCCCCTGAGCAAACCTCCCGGAGCGCCGCGCTTTTCCCAGCCGACGCCATCGCCGTCCCTGTCCCAGGTGCTTTCCATAACCCGACCCTCCGAGGAAAACAGGGGCACCGCCTGCTGTCCGGACAGCAGAACAATTGGAGTAGTACACATACGGACGGCCCGGCTCCTGAGCCGGTTGTAGTTCAGGAGCGGGTGCTGGAGCAAGGACTACGTACTTTCCCTTCATTTTCTAACAACAACAACGTCGTCGTCGTCGAATACAACTTCGGTCCAAACCGATCCGCCTTCATCGGGAATAGGGTCTTCACAAGTGGACAGGATTTCAGCGATAGCTTCATGTTCTTCCGTCGGCATCGACAGTTCGTACTTCGCTTTGACAGCAACTGCCCCGTGCCGATCTACATGCCCACAACGAAAAATCCCTCATGATGGACAGCTACAAGTCAGCAGCTGCACCCTTCTTCTTCGCCTGGGTGGGACCGCCCACTGCCTTGTGTTCCGTTCAACGTCTCTCCATGGGTTGCCGAACGCATTGCTGGAGAAAACAGGTGTTGAACCGCCTTCATCATGGGCGACTTCTCTTGGCAGGTCTCGGCCGGCGGCTTCTACTGCATGTCCTCGCTCGCTTCGCACTCTCCGGCATTCCGCGGTCGCCCGACTCCAACTTGCCCATTCACTTCGCGGCCAAGGGGGTGAAGGCGTTGCCAAAAGGGACGGTTGCAGACAAAGAGAGCAAAGGAGTTCCTCGCTTAACTCTAGTCCCCCAATACAAGTGAAGCAGAAGTACGGCATAACAACGGTGGGCGTTAGATTCCTCCCCCCCCTCGTTTGATCCTCGTCCGAGATTCGACGACGTACTCACTCCGCAGGTCGGTCGCGGGTTAGGTCAAAAATAGCGAGCTCGACTTGGGCACATGTCCGCCCATACGGGGCCCCCCAGATATCGAGCAATTCTAGATACCGACGATAGTCGTGGCTTGAAGCGGTGGAGAGGATGACTCGTTTGTTGTCTTCTGTGTTTTTTGATATCCAATCGCGAACTCGTTTGTCCAATATCGGAGCGACTTCTGCACCGTCGACCGAATTTTCCATGGACGTAAACGCTAGCCATTTCGTGAAGAATGCGCCTCCAAGGTACTTGATCTTGCCCTCGTTATTCATGAATCGGAAACCTTCAGCGGCGCCTGACTGCCGAACAGTCTTTGATCCTTCGATGAGCAGGTCCCGAATTGTCTCGTCAACTGGTGCGTGAATGTTAGCTCGCGTCCCCACACCGGTCAGGATCTTGCGCGCCCGGAAGGGTCCGTAGCCCCCTGGACCACCCCAGATCAGGACGGGGACAATGGCACCTAGCACTCGGTCACGTGCAAGGTTCCCCTGAACGACCTCACGGACAACTTCTCTGTCCAGCTCGTCGGGAAGAGTTTGTAGGGCTGCCTCCGAGTCCGGAACATCCCTGACGACAGGAATCCACTTATCGCGGTTCCAGCCAAATGCCTTCTGAGAGGGAACTTCTCCAGCTAGGCGTGTGGCAAGGACGGCTGGGACGCGTAACTCGAGCATTGTCATTTGTCCTGTCTATCGCATTTCGATGTGACCTGGAATCAGCGTGTTCTTTCGCCGCGCCCGGCACAGAGGGGCGATTTTGGTGCCTCCAGCAAATTCGCCACCTTTGATCCGATGACCTGCGCCCGAAGGGTCCGTAGCCGTCGTGGGTTACGTTTCCCCGCACCGATTTCGCACCTGGGCTGAAACCGGCAGGGCACCGCTTTTCGTCGCTAAGCGTCAATATTGGTCGTATCTGACATGCTGGTGGTGAGTGTTTTCGGCCGAGGTGGAGCTCCTAGGGGCTCGGAAATTATTGTGAGACTGGCACCAGAGCGTGGAGTTCAGCAACCGCCGGGCAGGCCCCTCCGGTGAAGGAAGATTGGCGGGTGATCCCGATTTAATGGTGAAGGACCCGATGTAGATGCCCGAGGAAGATCGGCATCTGCGATGCTTTCTAAGTACCGCAGCGGATAGGATTGAATTCGTTTGTTGTGTTCTGTCGTCTAAGTTGGGGGGTTATGCTGTGCCTGATATCTGCGAGACAACCGGATATATTGCTGGGTCCAAGCCGACACTGGAGCGCCTGACGTCACAAAGTCGCCAAGGGTAGCGGGAAGCCGAATGCGCATCATCGATAACGTCAACGAGCTTCTCGGTGACGATCTGAAATCGGAGATCAAGCCCGGCTCCAAGGTTCGGATCGCCGCGTCGACATTCTCGATCTTTGCGTTCGAGGCCCTTCGTAAGGAGCTGGAGCAGGTCGACGAGCTTGAGTTCGTTTTCACTTCGCCGTCTTTCCTAACCACGCAGGCCACCGGCAAACTCCGCAAAGAGCGGCGCGAGTTCTTCATCCCCGCCAATGGTCGAGCTGAATCAGACCTCTACGGCTCCGAGTTTGAGGTCCGGCTAAGGAACAAGCTCACCCAACGCGCAATCGCGAAGGAATGCGCCGACTGGGTGCGCCGCAAGGTCACCTTCCGGTCAAATGCGACTGGAAACCCTATGCAGCAGTTCGCCGTCGTGGACGACAAGGCCGCTTACTTGCCGCTGCAGGGCTTCACAACTGCAGACCTCGGCTACGAACGTGGCGACGCAGTGTCCAACATGGTGCACCGCATCGACGAGGCGCCGATGACCTCGCAGTACCTCCAGCTTTTCGAACAGATCTGGAACAACCCCGATCAACTCAACGACGTCACCGAAGCGGTATATGACCACCTTGCGGGAGTGTACGCCGAGAACGCCCCCGCTCGTGTTTATTTCCTGGTTCTGTACAACCTGTTCGCAGAGTTTCTCGACGACCTCGGTGAGGACGTGTTGCCGAACGACCGTACTGGCTATCAGGAAACCCAAATCTGGCAGAGCCTCTACAACTTTCAGCGCGATGCAGCCACGGGGATCATTAACAAGCTAGAGAGCTACAACGGCTGCATACTTGCGGACAGCGTCGGCCTTGGTAAGACTTTCACTGCCCTCGCAGTGATCAAGTACTACGAGCTGCGTAACAAATCCGTGCTCGTCTTGGCTCCAAAGAAGCTCTCGGAGAACTGGACCAACTACAACGCGAACCTGACCACCAACATCTTCGCAAGTGACCGCTTTAGCTACGATGTGCTCGCGCACACAGACCTCTCCCGCACGAGGGGAGAGTCAATGGGGCTGCGGCTCGACCGGGTGAACTGGGGCAACTACGATCTGGTGGTGATCGACGAGTCGCACAACTTCCGTAACGCCGATTACGCCGAAGAGAAGGAATCCCGTTACCAGCGCTTGATGCGCCAGGTGATCCGGGAAGGTGTGAAGACCAAGGTCCTCATGCTCTCAGCGACTCCAGTGAACAATAGGTTCAATGACCTGAAGAACCAGCTCCAACTCGCATACGAGGGTGAGTCGGAGAACTTAGCCAAGCGCCTCAAAATCTCCACCACGATCGAAAAGGTGTTCAGCGACGCGCAGCGGGTCTTCAACAACTGGTCGAAACTTCCACCCGAAGCCCGGACCACGGACCAGATCCTGAAGATGCTCGACTTTGACTTCTTCGAGCTCCTCGATGCAGTCACCATCGCCCGCTCCAGGAAACACATACAAGCGTTTTACGACATGTCCGAAATCGGGGCCTTTCCGGAACGGCTGACTCCGAAATCTATCCGCGAGCCCCTGACCGACCTGCCCATCGTGCCATCCTTCAACGAGATCTTCGAGCAGCTCCAAAAGCTAACCCTGGCCGTCTACACCCCGCTGGCATATGTGTTCCCCAGCCGGCTCGGAAAGTATGAAGACCTCTACAACGTCAAGGGCGGCACCGCGCGATCCAACCTCGGACAGGGCGGCCGCGAGCAGGGGCTCAAGAAGCTTATGACCGTTAACCTTCTCAAGCGGCTCGAGAGTTCGGTGGAGGCGTTTCGGCTGACTCTCACCAAGATCGAAGGTGCCATCGACCGTACCATCCGGCGCCTCGCCTCGCCTGTGGTCTCACTCACCGACATTGACGTGGACTTCGCCGGACTCGACGACGAGGAGGTGACAAACGTTGAAGCGTTGTCTTTCGGGGAGAAGATCAAGATCAACCTCGACGACATCGACTTGGAGTCGTGGCGGCGGGACATGTGGAACGATCTGGCGACGCTGCGGGAACTGCTCGAGGAGATGCGCAAGGTCAGTCCTGACCATGACGCCAAGCTCCAAGCCCTGAAGCGCCTCATCGAGGAAAAGGCCGCAAACCCCATAAACGAGGGCAACCGTAAGGCGCTCGTCTTCTCCGCCTTCGCCGACACCGCCGAATACCTTTATCGCGAACTCGCACCGGCCATGGCTGCGGCAGGATTGGAGACCGCGCTGGTCACGGGTGGTGGACACGGGGCAAAGACAACGGTCGGGACTGGCTATGACTTCCAACAGGTGCTCACGCTGTTCTCCCCAAGATCAAAGCAGCGGCACTTGACAATGCCCAAAGAGACCGGCGAACTGGACATCCTGATCGCCACCGACGTAATAAGCGAAGGCCAGAACCTTCAGGACTGCGATTATCTGGTCAACTACGACATTCACTGGAATCCGGTGCGAATCATCCAGCGATTCGGCCGCGTCGACCGGATCGGATCGACCAACGCGCGCATCCAATTAGTTAACTTCTGGCCGAACATCTCACTCGACGAATACATCAACCTAAAGGAACGGGTCGAGAACCGCATGGTGATCGCCGACCTCGCCGGCACCGCCGACGACAACGTCCTGACGCTCGAGAGCAGCGAAGCTGCGTTTCGAAAGGAGCAGTTGCGCAAGCTCCAGGACGAGGTTATCGAACTGGAGGACGTCCGCACGGGCGTTTCGATCACGGACCTCGGCCTAAATGACTTCCGCATGGACCTGCTCGGATACCTCAAAGAACACGGAGACCTTGCCGCGGCCCCAAGGGGCCTGCACGCCGTCGTGCCCGCAGACTCGGCAAAGGGCCTGCGACCGGGTGTTATCTTCGCGCTCCGCAACCTTAATGCGGACGAGACGATCAACCGAGGTAACCGACTCCACCCGCACTACCTCGTTTACCTTGACGACGACGGCAACGTGGTTGCCGACCACACCGAGGCTAAGCACCTGCTCGACCTCGTACGCGCCGCATGTCGGTCTCACGATGAACCCGTCACCGAGGTCACGCGTATCTTCAACGCCGCGACCGGTGAGGGCGCCGAGATGGGCAAGTATTCCGGTCTGCTTACAGCCGCCATCCTTTCCATGATCGATATCAACGAAGAACGCGACATTGACAGCCTCTTTACCACCGGCCCCACGACCGCCCTGACTCAGACGATCATAGGTCTCGACGACTTCGAGCTAATCGCGTTCCTTGCAGTCGTCGACCCCGGACAAGGAGTGCCCTCCGGTGGTTGAGCCCGTCGACGTGCCTCTATACCGCTGGCCCCAGACAGCCCATTTCGGACAGTTAATTCCAAAGGCGAAGTTCTATGAGCACGGCCAGATTTCGACGGTCGTTCGGGAAAGGTTCGTTTCCGAGGTGCATCGCATCATTTGGGCTTACAAGCTTGCCGAGTCGACCGTCAATCTGCCGAGCAGCCCCACGGTGCCAGAAGTCCAAGTGTTCCAGATCGAAGCCAAGGAAGAAGACATCAGCGATCCGGTACTTGCCGCCATCGACAAGGCGGTGCAGACACCCATCATCTTCGAAATCAGCAACGGCGACAAACTCTCCCGACATTCCCGAATGGTCGCGGCTCACAAGCAACTCGGCACCGGTACGACCAAGGTCAGCGCCTACTTCACCACTGGATGGCACCACAACGGCTCCGAGCGCCAGCCACTGCCGACCGCGATCCACCTAGCCGGCCTCTACACCGCACTTCTGGCGCCGCTCACGCCGGTCATGTCGCATCCAGGTGAAGAATTGTCACAGATCTTTGCCAGACTAGAGACAGTGCAATCGCTCCGACGCGAGATCTCCGCGTTGGAGCGAAAGATCCGGAACGAACCGCAACTCAACCGAAAGGTGGAGTTGCGCCGCGCCCTGAAGACAAAGCACGCCACGCTCGTGGATCTCACGAGCCTGACCCCCAGCCCCATTACGGGCAAAAAGAACTGAGGAACACGGTGGAGAAATTACGCATGACGTCCCCCGACGTGACAGCGGCCAACATCGGAAAAATCGCAGCAATGTTCCCCGGCGTTATGGCAGAGTCCCTCGACGAGGCCGGCAACCTGACGCATGAGATCGACTTCGATCTCCTGCGTCAGGAACTGTCCGGCCACGTCATCGAGGGTCCGCAGGAGCGATACCAGCTCGACTGGCCCGGAAAGCGTGAAGCGCGATTCGCGGCAAACGCGCCAATCGCGAAGGCACTCCGCCCGGTACCCGAGGATTCAGTCGAGTTCGACACAACGAAGAATCTGTTCATCGAGGGCGACAACCTGGATGCCCTCAAGCTGCTCCAAGAGTCCTACCTCGGCAAAATTAAGCTCATCTACATTGACCCGCCCTACAACACAGGCAACGATCTCGTATATCAGGACGATTTCGCGGAGACGACGGCCGAATACTTGGAGCGGTCGAGCCAGATAAGCGAGGCCGGGGAACGTCTGGTCGCTAACACTGAGACTAACGGTCGCTTCCACTCGGATTGGCTGAGCATGATCTACCCTCGTCTTCGGCTGGCGAAGACACTGCTCGCCGAAGACGGCGTCATTCTCATCAGCATCGATGACGCAGAACAGGCCTCGCTTCGGCGCTTAGCTGACGAGGTTTTCGGCGAGCGGAACTTCGTGTCTCAACTCGTCTGGGAGAAAGGTCGGAAGAACGACGCCAAATTCTTCTCGAACGGCCACGAGTATGTGCTCGTCTACGCCAAGTCGAAGTCGTATCTCCGCGATCTCGGCACCGTTTGGCGTGAGGAAAAGCCGGGAGCGCGGGAAATCTGGGATGAGTACGTGCGACTGCGAGACGTCCACGGTCCCGATGATGTCGCCATCGAGCAGGAACTCACTAAGTGGTTTGCTGATCTGCCCAAATCTCACCCGTCGAAGAAGTGGGCGCGCTTTCGGCATGTGGATGCGAACGGCCCTTGGCGCGATGACAACATCTCGTGGCCCGGGGGTGGAGGACCTCGCTACGACGTGATCCACCCAAAGACCGGACTTCCCTGCAAAGTGCCAGAGGCAGGTTGGCGTTATGGGGATCCCGCTGAAATGCAGCGTCGCATCGATCTAGGCTTGATCGTCTTCCGAGACGACCACGCCGAGCCCCCATTCCGCAAGTCTCACCTACGGCCGGTAACTGGGGAGACAGACGCGTCCGAAGACGAGGAATTGGGCGAAGTAGAACTCGCGACGCAGGTTCGGGGCAGCTACTTCTACAAACAGTCCCAGGTGGCAGTTCGACACCTGCGCAGCCTGATGGGTCTCCAGGTGTTCAATAACCCTAAGGATCACTTCGAGCTGTCACGCTTGTTCGAATATGTGCTCGGAGGCAAGGGTGGCATCATCATGGATTTCTTCGCAGGATCGGGCAGCACCGCGGAGGCGGCGTTCGAGATGTCCGCACGCACCGGGCTGAACTGCCCCGTCCTGCTCGTGCAGCTTCCGGAGGATCTGGAAAACAATTTTAAGACCGCGACCGGCTCAGCGAAGACCACCATCGCGAACGCTATTAAGTATCTCCGGCAGCGTGGTAAGCCGCTCACCATCCCCGAACTCACCAAGATCAGAGTCACGCTCGCCGGTCAGCGTTTACTGGCGGATCGAAAGGTGAACAGCTGGAACGGTGATGTCGGCTTCCGTGTACTGAAAGTCGATTCGACCAATATGGCAGACGTACTTTTTACGCCTGATGAGACCGACCAGCGCGCGTTGGGGGTGCTGGAGGACAGCGTGAAGCCTGGTCGCACAGGTGCGGATCTACTGTTCCAGGTACTCCTCGATGCGGGATTGGAGCTGACAATGCCGATTTGCGTGGAGAAGATCGAGGAGCGCGAGGTGTTCGTCGTGGAGGAAGATGCGCTCATCGCCTGTTTCGACACCGAGGTGAGCCCGGAGCTCATTCGTGCGATCGCGAAGCGTGAGCCGCTCCGTGCGGTGTTTCGGGACTCTGGGTTTGCGTCTGACGCTGCGCGAATCAATGCTGAGCAGGTCTTCCGCGAGATCTCACCAACCACCGACGTGAAGGCGATTTGACGCGATGAAACTCCAGTTCAAGGTTCAGCCGTACCAAACCGACGCAGTCGAAGCTGTCGTCGAGGTGTTCGCCGGGCAGCCTAAGCAAGATGGTGTCTCCTACCGAATCGACCCGGGCAAGTTGAAGCGGACTGCCGCTCCGGTGCTGTTCGAAACGGACACGACTCCGGACTCGGGCCTACGTAACACCGAGATCGCCCTGAGCCCGAAGCAGTTGCTGGAGAACATCCAGGAAGTGCAACGCTCCCGCAACCTGCCGCTATCGACTGAGGTAAAGGACAGCAGGGCCGCTCCCGGGGCGCCCAATCTTGATGTTGAGATGGAGACAGGTACGGGCAAGACATACGTCTACATAAAGACGATCATGGAGCTGAACAAGCGGTACGGCTGGAGCAAGTTCATAATCGTCGTGCCATCAGTCGCGATTCGTGAGGGCGTCAGGAAGTCCTTCGACGTCACCGCCGAGCACTTCCAGCAGGCCTACGGCACTAAGCCACGCTCCTTCATTTACAACTCCTCCCAGCTTCACGAGCTCGAGCGGTTCAGCTCGGACGCGGGCGTACAGGTCATGATCATCAACATCCAGGCATTCAATGCAACGGGCAAGGACCAGCGCCGTATCTACGACGTCCTCGATGACTTCCAGTCGCGGAAGCCAATCGACGTCATCAGGGCCAACCGCCCGATCGTAGTCATCGACGAGCCCCAGAAGCTCGGCGCCGACAAGTCGCTGAAGGCGCTCGCAGAGTTCAACGCCCTCATGATGCTGCGTTACTCCGCCACCCACAAAGTCGAGCACACCAAAGTGCACCGTCTCGACGCACTGGACGCATACAACCAGAAGTTGGTTAAGAAGATCGCGGTGCGTGGCATCACCGTGAAAGGCCTCGCTGGCTCGACGGCCTACCTTTACTTGGACGCGATCGAGATCGCCAAGGGCGCCGCGCCGCGCGCCCGGGTCGAGATCGAAGTCCAGACAAAGGGCGGGCCGATTAAGCGGCAGGTCAAACGCCTCAATGTGGGCTCCAATCTGCACGACATTTCCGGCGGCATCGAGGCCTACAAAGGTTTGTTCGTTACTGATATCGATGCGAATCGCGATGTGATCGAGCTGAGCAGCGGCGACGTCGTGATTGCCGGGCAGCTCGCTGACCGTGACGTCACTGAAGAAACCAAGCGGCGGATCCAGATCCGTGAGGTCATTCGCGCCCACATCGACAAGGAGAGGGAGCTCTTCAGTCAGGGCATAAAGGTGCTGTCGCTGTTCTTCATCGACGAGGTTGCAAAGTACCGCGACTACGAACGCGAGGACACCCTCGGCGACTACGCGCGCTACTTCGAGGAGGAGTACACGGCGATCGTCGAGGAGATCCTCGGTGAACTGGAATTGGACGACGCCACAGTGGCCTACCAGAAGTATCTCCAGCGCGATGTCGTGCGTGAAGTTCACGAGGGCTACTTCTCGATCGACAAGAAGACCACGCGGCAGGTCGATCCGACCGTCACCAAACGCGGCGAAGATGCCGGGCAGGCATCGGATGTGGATGCTTATGACCTGATCCTGAAGGACAAGGAACGGCTGCTATCCTTCGCAGAACCGGTTCGCTTCTTGTTCTCACATTCTGCCCTGCGTGAAGGATGGGACAACCCCAACGTCTTCGTCATGGGTATGCTCAAGAAGAGTGACAACACCGTTTCCCGGCGCCAAGAGATCGGTCGCGGCCTGCGTTTGGCGGTAAACCAGCACGGTGAGCGCATGGACAACCCGGCCACGGTCCACGATATCAACGAGCTGACCGTTGTTACCGATGAGTCCTACACCGACTTCGTCGCTGGCTTGCAGAAGGAGATGTCCGAGTCTTTGGCGGCACGCCCACGCAAGGCCAGCGTCAAGTTCTTCGCCGGCAAGACGATCCGCACCGAGTCGGGTGCGAGCGTCATTGGGGAAGCCCAGGCCCAGGCCCTGTACAAGTACCTAGTCAAGAACGATTATCTAAACGACGACGACACCGTCTCGGAGGCCTACAAGGAAGCCAAAAAATTCGGCACCTTGGCCGAACCCACGTCCGAGCCGCTGAAGAGCATCATCGACTTCGTCTGGCCGCTGGTGGACGCACTCTACGTCGATGTCCCCCTGCCTGCGAACGACCGCAAGCCAAAGCGAATTCCTCTCAACGAGGCGAACTTCGCCAAGAAGGAGTTCCAGTCCCTCTGGGGGAAAATCAACCATAGGACCGTCTATCAAGTGGAGTTCAATTCGGCCGAGCTGATCGGCAAGTCCATTCAGGCTGTCGACAAGCACCTCAACGTCGCCGCCATGCAGTATGTCGTACAGACAGGAAGGCAACTGGACTCTCTGGAGGCCGACGACCTCGCCAGCGGGGCAGGATTCCATAAGGCCAGCACCGCTACCCACACCGAGACTGTGTCGGCCGGCTCCCAAATCAAGTACGATCTGCTCGGGGAGATTACAGGGAAAACCCAACTTACCCGACGCACTGCGTCTGCCATCCTCAGGGGGCTCACGCCGGCGACCTTCGCGAAGTACCGGCGGAATCCTGAACAGTTCATTACTGAAACGGCCCGTTTGATCAATGAGCAGAAGGCAACCGTAGTCGTTGAGCACCTGGCCTATGATTCTCTCCAAGAACGCTTCGACTCGGCGATCTTCACGGAGAACCAGACCAAGCAGGACCTGACGAACGCCGGACAGATACTGAACAAGCACATATATGACTACGTCGTCACCGATTCCAAGATCGAGCAAGACTTCGTCAACGAACTCGACACGAGCAAGGAAGTTGCCGTTTACGCGAAGTTGCCGCGCGGGTTCTTCATCCCGACTCCCGTGGGGGACTACAACCCTGACTGGGCCATCGCCTTTACCGAAGGAACAGTCAAGCACGTCTACTTCGTCGCCGAGACCAAGGGTTCACTTTCTACGCTTCAACTAAGGGGTGTCGAAGACGCGAAGATCGAGTGTGCCCGCAAGTTCTTTGCAACGCTCAACGAGAAGCAGGACCAGAGCGTCAGGTACGACGTCGTCACCGACTATAGCGAGCTCATGCAACTCGTTGAGACTGTATGACGGGTTGTGCACTATAATTCAGCGGCAGGCGGTCCGTTGGCGATCGAGTTGATGGGCGCTTCTTAGCTAGCTGACGTTGGCTAAATTTATCGACCCCAGAGGTTGGGTACGCGGCTGGTCGGTGGCCGCCCCTTAAGCGAATGGTGGCCGCGGTTGTAGCTGTGCACCACTCGGCGAAAGGCAAGGCGTGCACCGGTCGCAAACCGTAGGTAAGTTTGTAGTCCCATTCCTGCAGCAGGGTGCGGTTGTGAAATTATTCCTTTCCGCCGGGGCTTCGGCGCGGAACTGCAGCAGGAGCCGTCGTCGGTTAAGAGCCGTACATTTCGATCCCGGCCCGTTAAACCAGGCCTTGGCTCGTCGCCAGAAGGCGGGTGCGGTCTGCCGCTCGTCCTCGAGGATCTCCATTTACGCTAGGAGCGAGTGGTCATCGAACGCTTTGTGCAGGGAGTCGCAGCAGGGGCGCCCGGTTGGTCTCTTCTACGAGGTAGTCCGTGGCATAAGCGCTGCCCTTCCCAAGAAGAGAACGGCATTATCCCCAGGACACGCAGGTACGAGCAGGACGGGTCAAAGCGGGAAGGAATCCCCTTGGCAGTCCCCTAGATTGTCCTTGCTGAAGGTCTGGTCGATCAAGTCGTTGTCGTCTCGTCGACTCTCCAAGGGAACATCGCATCCAAGATGCCCGGTGCGAGACCGTTGACGAAGACATACATAATAACGAGGACCAACGCCAGTTGTAGCAGCAGATCCAAGGTGAACGATAGACGAAACAACCAGGGATGAGCGGTGAGAAACGAACCCAAGCGACTGTCCGAAGACTTTCCACGCGAATGCAAAGCATTCGCATACATCGAAGCAAGCCCGAGGAAAGGTGCGATACCCCGGACTGATTGGAACATCTGGATACCGGGTGTGCCTTCAGAGCCCTCTGCCTTGGACCCTAAATCATCCTTGACGTCTCTCACTCGTCCCGCGGATCTGGTTTTCTGTTGGAGGCGCTCGGCATCGTCCGTGCCGTCAGCCTCTCCTTTAGTCGAAAGTGCGGAATCGGTCATTGTCGAACAGGGTCGAAGCCGAGATTCTTCAGTCTATAGCCCATCGCCACTTCTGACACGCGAAAAATTCTGGCCATTTGCTGGACAGATTTTCCCGCTTCCCGCAGTTGCATAACCAACTTGCGCGGCATTAGCAGCGCTGCAGCAAAAGCATTCGCATAGATTTCTTCTTCTGAAGTTCCCTGCCGTGCCTCTTGGTCACGGTTTCTAACCTCATCGCTCAAGGCGCCATCGCCTAGGGTCGTATCGCCATCAACGAATCCAGTCGTAGCTGGCGGCTTGATTTCACGCGCGTACACCAAGTGGCCTGTTTCGTGCGCAGTAGTGAAGCGCCGGCGGACTAGCGAGCTATTCTCATTGATGGTGATTTCTGGGGTGCGGGCTCGTGGCATGTAAATGAACCCGTCTAACTCTTCATCGTCCAAGTCGGCCCAAAACACATTTGCGCCAAGGCGCTCAGCCACGACGGTGGCATCTACAGGCATATTTTCAAGGTCAACAGGCCAATGTTCCTCGTGGACCTCAGCTGCGTGAAGCTCAGCGTCATCGCGGAGTTCCTTAACCTTTTGCCAAGGCACGCGATCAAGAGTAGCTCCGTTGTTTCCTTCAACAATTTTTGTCATTGTCGGCACACCTCCTTACCGCAGCCATTTCACCTCTACAAGATAAATTAGCTAGATGTTTGACTCCCAGTCCAGAGGTCAAATAGTGCAATATACTATATTGTACACTGAGCGTTCGTTCGACGCTTGGCACGCCTGTCTTCTCGGCGGCGACTGTATGTGGAGCGCGCCGCGGCGCAAAGCTAAATGTGCCGAGATTACTGGGATTCGGCAAGCCAGACGCCTTCCATGCTTACATTTCCCTTCCAACGTCGGCCCCAACATCGTTGTGGTTCGAACGCTACCACGTGCGAGGGACAGTTTTGTTTAAGCTGCCCGCACCAGAAACTACCGTCCCGTGCGCTTGGAGGAACGCATACACCTCGGTCTCGTCGACGCCGGGGAAGGCGCCGGGCGGGAGGGCTGCGAGGAGGTGGGAGTTGGCGCGGGCGCTGGGCCAAGCGTGGCCGGCCCATTGGGCGGCGAGGTCGGCGGGTGGGCGGCGGCAGCAGGATTCGTCGGGGCAGTTGGAGACGGAGCGTTCGGTGGTGTCGCGGCCGCGGAACCACTTCACCTCCTTGTACGGGATGCCGATGCTCAGCGAGTACTCCCCCGACGAGTGCCGCTCGGTGATCGCGGTGCACCAGAACGTGCCGGCTTTGGTGTCCGTGTACTGGTTGAAGGCACGGAACTTGTCCGGCACATCGAACACTGCCCGTGAGGTCCAGTTGCGGCAGACGGGCTGGCCCTCGATGGCGCCTGTGTGGTCGGCGGGGAAGTTCACCCCGTCGTTTTCGTAGGCCTTGTGGATGATGCCGGAGACGTGCACCTTCTGGAAGTGGCAGGTAATCCCCAGGTGGTGGGTGGCCAGGTTGGTGAAGCGGTGGGCCGCGGTCTCGTAGGAAACACTGAAGGCGTCGCGCAGGTCCTCGATGGCCAGTTCCTTGGCCGCCTTGGCCTTCTGCAGGAAGTCCACGGTGGCGTGCTCGGGCATCAGCAGCGCGGCGGCGAAGTAGTTGGTGTAGACACGTTGACGGAGGAAGTCAGCGTAGTCGGTGGGCGTCTGGTGCCCCAGGACGTAGTGGCCCACGGCCTGCAGCAGCACTGACCGGGGGTCGTGTTCAGAGCGGTGTCCCTGGGTCAGGTAAATTCTGCTGTTCTTCAAATCCGTCACGGACCGGGTCGAATGCGGCAGGTCGCTAACGTACTGCAGGCTGAAACCGAGGTGCTCGGCGATGTCCGCAGCCACGTGGTGGGACAACGGACCGCCCTTGAAACCGACCGCCTTGAGCAGCTCCTGGGCCTGGGCCTCGATATCCTCGTAGTGGTTGTTCCTAGCGCGCATTTCTGCCCGCAGTTCAGTATTCGCGCGGCGCGCTTCTTCGGGGGTGGCGGCCTGTTCGTCCAGCCGGCGCTCCAGCTCGTGCTGCAGCCCGACCAATGACTCCAGCACGTCCAAGGAAAGCCGCGAGCTGACGCGGACTTTGGGCAGTCCGAGCGACTCGTAAAGCGGTCCGCGCTGGTAGCGTTCCAGCTCGATTTCCAGCGCGGCCCGGCGGCTGGGCGGCTCGGCGCCGAGCAGCTGGTCGATGCCCACACCCAGGGCCTTGCCGAGGGCCTGGAGCATGCCGAGCTTGGGTTCGCGCTTGCCGTTCTCGATCAGCGAGAGCTGCGACGGCGCGGCGCCGACGGCCGCACCTAGATCGTCCAGCGTCATGCCCTGGGCCTTGCGGAGGTGCCGCACCCGCCGGCCCAGGCTGATGACGTCGATCTCGGGCTCGGCGGAGGCACCGCCGTCGTGCTTGGAGGGACGATTCCAGCTGGTGGTTGTCATTTCTTGAGAATACGAGAAGAACTGCAAATTTTTCCAGCACATTCTCTGGTTTGGGTGTTGCAGAGTGCGGAATAGTCGGTTTCACGAAGGATTTGGCCCGGACCGATCACCGAGGATCGGAACCTGCCGGACCCGACACCGAACAGGAGACAGCAATGACTGCATCATTTGAGCCGGCCCCGATGAACGCTGAGGAAGCGGCCAAGGCACTGGAGCTCGAGTGGGCCGCCGATTCCCGCTGGGAGGGCATCACTCGCGACTACACCGCAGCGGATGTCATCCGCCTCCGCGGCCGGGTCCAGGAAGAGCACACGCTGGCCAAGCGCGGCGCCCAGAAGCTGTGGAAGCAGCTCACCGAGGAGGCCGCCGAAGGTTGCTACACCAACGCGCTCGGCGCGCTGACCGGGAATCAGGCGGTGCAGCAGGTCAAGGCCGGGCTGCGCGCCATCTACCTCTCCGGCTGGCAGGTGGCCGCCGACGCCAACCTCTCCGGCCACACCTACCCGGACCAGTCGCTGTACCCCGCGAACTCGGTGCCGCAGGTGGTCCGCAGGATCAACAACGCGCTGATGCGGGCCGACCAGATCGAGTTCTCCGAGGGCATCCAGACCGTCGAGGACTGGATGGTGCCGATCGTGGCCGACGCCGAGGCCGGCTTCGGCGGCCCGCTGAACGCCTACGAGCTGATGAAGTCCATGATCGCCGCCGGCGCCTCGGGCGTGCACTGGGAGGACCAGCTGGCCAGTGAGAAGAAGTGCGGCCACCTGGGCGGCAAGGTGCTGATCCCCACCGGCCAGCACATCCGCACCCTGAACGCGGCCCGGCTGGCCGCCGACGTCGCCGGCACGCCGAGCGTGATCATAGCCCGGACCGACGCCGAGGCCGCCACGCTGCTCACCTCCGACGTGGACGAGCGCGACGCCGAGTTCATCACCGGCGAGCGCACCCCCGAGGGCTTCTACAAGGTCCGCAACGGGATCGAGCCGTGCATCGCCCGGGCCAAGGCCTACGCCCCGTACTCGGACCTGATCTGGATGGAGACCGGCACCCCCGACCTGGAGCTGGCCCGCAAGTTCGCCGAGGCGGTCAAGGCCGAGTTCCCGGACCAGATGCTCTCCTACAACTGCTCGCCGTCCTTCAACTGGAAGAAGCACCTGGACGACGCGACCATCGCGAAGTTCCAGCGCGAGCTCGGGGCGATGGGCTTCACCTTCCAGTTCATCACCCTGGCCGGCTTCCACGCCCTGAACTACTCGATGTTCGACCTGGCCCACGGCTACGCCCGCAACGGGATGAGCGCCTACGTGGACCTGCAGGAGCGCGAATTCGGCGCCGAAGACCGCGGCTACACCGCAACCAAGCACCAGCGCGAAGTGGGCACCGGCTACTTCGACACCATCTCCACTGCCCTCAACCCCAACGGCAGCACCTTGGCCCTGGTCGGCTCCACCGAAGAGGGCCAGTTCCACTAACGACGACGGGGCGCACCCCGGCGCTGCGCCGGGACCCGCCGCGGCACGACCTTCCGACGGCCGCGGACGGCCTTACGAAAGCTATTAGCCGCTTTCCGGGTCCCGGCTCCGCACCTCAGATCCGAAGGTCACCTTTGGCACCCAGGCGGGGCGCCGGCGTCGTACTTACAAAAGTTTTCTTGAGGAGTGAATGAGCGATGAACGATCCGATTACCTTGAACGGGATTACGTTGACGGGCCCGGCCGTGTGCCGGCAGGAGGAAGTGCTGACGCCGCAGGCGCTGGAGTTCGTGGCCAGGCTGCACCAGGCCACCGCGGCCCGACGGCGCGAGCTGCTGGTCCAGCGGGAGAACCGGCGGCGCTCGATCGCCCGCGGCCACGACCCGAAGTTCCTGCCCGGCACCCGGCACATCCGCGAGGATTCTTCGTGGAAGGTCGCTCCCCCGGCACCCGGGCTGGAGGACCGCCGGGTGGAGATCACCGGGCCGGTGGAGAAGAAGATGACCATCAACGCGCTGAACTCCGGCGCCAAGGTGTGGCTGGCGGACATGGAGGACTCCTCCACGCCCAGCTGGTCCAACGTGGTCAACGGGCAGCTGAACCTGACCGACGTGCTGGAGCGGCGGATCGACTTCGTCTCCGACACCGGCAAGGAATACAAGCTGACCGGCCAGACGCTGACCGACCTGCCCACCATCGTGGTGCGGCCGCGCGGCTGGCACCTGCCGGAGAAGCACATGCTGATCGGCGGCGAACCGGTGGCCGGCGGCATCGTGGACTTCGGCCTGTACTTCTTCCACAACGCCCAGCGGCTGATCGCCCAGGGCCGCGGACCGTACTTCTACCTGCCGAAGATCGAATCGCACCTGGAAGCCCGGCTGTGGAACGACGTGTTCATCCTGGCGCAGGACCTGCTGGGTATCCCACAGGGCACCATCCGCGCCACCGTGCTGATCGAGACCATCACGGCCGCGTTCGAGATGGAGGAGATCCTGTACGAGCTGCGCGAGCACGCCTCCGGGCTGAACGCCGGCCGCTGGGACTACATCTTCTCGGTGATCAAGAACTTCCGGGCCCGCGGCCCGCGGTTCGTGCTGCCGGACAGGACGCAGGTGACCATGACGGCACCGTTCATGCGCTCCTACACCGAGCAGCTGGTCCGCGCTTGCCACCGCCGCGGCGCCATGGCCATCGGCGGGATGGCCGCGTTCATCCCCAGCCGCCGCGACCCGGAGGCCAACGCCATCGCCATGGAGAAGGTGCACGCGGACAAGACCCGCGAGGCCTCCGACGGGTTCGACGGTTCCTGGGTGGCGCACCCGGACCTGGTGCCGGTCTGCCGCGAGGTGTTTGATTCGGTGCTCGGTGAGCGGCCCAACCAACTGGACCGTCAGCGCGAGGATGTCACGCCCGACGACGGTGCCCTCCTGAACATCGCAGGCACCGAAGGCTCAATCACCGAGACCGGCATCCGCACCAACCTGGAAGTCGGCATCCAGTACATCGAGTCCTGGTTGCGCGGCAACGGCGCGGTGGCCATCCACAACCTGATGGAGGACGCCGCGACGGCGGAGATCTCCCGCTCGCAGATCTGGCAGTGGATCCACGCCCACGCAGTGACCGACGACGGCGAGATCATCACCCGCGAATGGGTCCGCGAACTGCTGGAGGAAGAGTTCGCCGGCCTGCCGCGGTTCGACGGCGATCGGTTCGACGACGCCCGCGAAATCTTCGAAGAGTGTGCCCTCGGCGAAGAGTTCCCGGCCTTCCTGACCATCCCGGCGTACCAGAACTACCTGCTGGAGAAGTCGCCGGCGAAGGTGGTTGCTGCGGCCTAAGTTGCCACCATTCGTCCGGCGGCGGGCCGGGGTCCACTAGCCAGCCCCCGGTCAGCCGCCGGCACCAAAAACTTTCCGCAGGGCCGCCCGGTCCACGCATCTTTCGCCACAAGCAGCCCGATGGTCGGGCGGGCCGGCGGTCCTGCGGAAGCACAGTGAATGAAAAGGGTCGGGTGCGGCTCTATCTACAGAGCCGCACCCGGCGTCTTTCGTTGCATATTCTGCGTGGAGTTCGAGCCCATCCAGGGGTGTGATCACGGGCCAAGCGGAGAGGCCACAGCTCCGCACAAGAATTCCGGCGGTTTCGAGGCTGCCCTTGCTCAGGCACTAATCCGCATGAGCGGCTGACCCCCTTCCGCTGATGACTCTCCCTGTATCGCAACCCCAGTGTTCAAACCCATGCTGTGCAGAGAGAACACGCCGACCGGCTAGCCGGTACGGTGGCGTGCTAGGTGCACGACCGGATCGCGTAAGCTCCCCGTATGCAACTAAAGAGAGCGCTAGAGCAACACATTGCAGTGTTTGGCGAAAGCGGCAGCGGCAAGACCGTGATGGTCTCCTCCTTTTACGGGGCCACCCAGGAGCCTCATCATCTCCAGAAGAGCCTGTTCCGAGTGGTGGCTGACAGTACAGGCCAAGGCAATCGTCTGCACCAAAACTACCTTGGCATGAAGAATTCAGCACGGCTGCCCATGACCACCCGTTTCGCCGCCACGTCCTACTCCTTCTCGGTCAAGCTGAAAGATGGGGCTAATGCCAAGGCGATGAAGGCTAAGCCGTTCGATGCACTGCGTCTTGTCTGGCACGACTACCCAGGGGAATGGTTCGAGGAGGACGTGAGCGGGCCAGAGGAGGCCCAGCGCAGAGTCGACACTTTCAAGAATTTGTTGGGTTCTGATGTTGCTCTCTTGCTAGTGGACGGTCAGCGGTTGCTGGACAACTCCGGAGAGGAGGAACGGTACCTCAAGTCGTTATTCACCAAATTCCGCAACGGACTGTTGTCACTCAAAGATGATGTGCTTGAGGACGGTAGGCCTCTCGTCGACTTCCCTCGTATCTGGATTATGGCGCTGTCGAAGTCCGATTTGCTGCCGGATCTGGACGTCTATAAGTTCAGAGATGTCCTCATAGAGAAGGCCAGCGATGAAATGGAAGACCTGCGTGAGGTCATCGCTGGCTTTGTGGAAGGCCAAGATGCGCTGTCCGTGGGTGAAGACTTCGTCCTGCTCTCGTCAGCGAAGTTCGACGCAGACACGATTCAGGTGGCCAAACGAGTCGGTGTTGAGCTGATCCTGCCGCTGGCCGCCGTGCTCCCATTCGAGCGACACGTCCGGTGGGCCCAGCTGAAGCAAATACCTGGGAAAGTGGTCGAAAATCTGTTAGGCGGTGCCGGAGCTTTAGCCGCCGCCCTAGTCGGAAGCAAGGTTAAGCCCGCCGGTCCAATAAGCCTTCTGCTGAACCTTGTTGGTCCAGATCTCATCAACGATGCGGCCAAACTGGCCGGGGACAAACTCAGGGAGGTCAACTCCGAAGCATTGGCTAAGCGAGACTTCGTGACAGCAACGTTGACGGGCTTCCGAATGGACTTGGACAAGGGCGAAAAGGAGCAAACCCTTCTCAGGAGCTCTAGATGAGGCTCATCTGGGCCACTCGTGGGAAAACCTGGGGATTCCGGTTTCGCCGTTACGGAGGATTCGACGATCCGCTCCCGGAATACGACGCCGTCTTTTCGCGTATCGGGGATGATTCGGAAGTCTGCCACCGCGTCGGCGAAAAGGTGGCGCTGCGTTTCCCAGATCCTTGGGAGCGTAAGGATGTATCCGGCAGAGTGATTCCACACGAATTCGTCGTCTATGAGCCCTTGGCCGATGGCATCGACTCGGTTGAGGAGGGTCTCCTGAAGGTCTGGCCCTTGGTTGCGGACGAATTTGCGCAGGTCTGGGAGCTGCCGCGCCCACCCGCGGCTAACGGATAACCTCAGCGGCATAACACATCGCGCGAGCGCACTCAGAGCTACCAGTTGCGCCCATGCGAGGGCAAACTAATACGCCGGGTGCGGCTCCACGTTTTGGAGCTACACCCGGCGTTCTCCTGACGGCATCAGAAATGCTTGGTCAGCCGGAAACGGAGCTCGGGCTAAAACTCGATGTGGGGCTCTACCCATGAGTGCCGCACACGGTCAGGGAATGAACTGCGTTCGACCAATGCCGTTTTACAGCCGGCGACTAACCTAAATATTGTCCTCGTGAGCCGTGCCGCCTTCGCCTTCCCATGTTTCCAAGCGCGCGATCTTGGAAGCGTTGAACTTCCGACGCACTCCGTAGCCGCCGTGATCGTCGTCTTCGATGAAGACGACGCCGAACTGTTCTAAGGCACGGCGCAATTGCCAGTTCTGCTCCGGGGTCAGGGCCTGGTTGCCCTTTTCGAAGTCGCGCACCTGTTTTTTGTCCAGGCCGGATGCCTTGCCGATCACCTTGGACGAAACCTGGGTTAGTGCGCGGGCCGCACGGGCAAGATCTGAAGGAATGATCATCGATGACTTAGTCATGGCCTGATCATCCCAGTCTTTGAGAAAAGGTGCAGCCGCCACTTCTGCTGACCAATGTCCTATGCCACATCAACCGATGCATGCCCTAGGTTGGAGCCATGATCGCGCTGCAAGCTCCAGATCCGGTCGAGGTTGTGGTCCGCAACGACGCCCCGGACGGGTGGGACGTTCTCGCCTCTCTCGGTCCGCTGGCCATCCTGTTGGCTGCCCTTATCGCCGCCTTTATCGGCTGGCGCAGCATGCGGACGCAGGCCGAGGCAGACCGCCGGGCGCAGTGGTGGGCGAGGGCGGAGTGGGCGCTGGATGCGTCCATGTCCCCCAGCCTGGACCGCAAGGTGGTGGGGCTTGGGGTGTTGGCGTTGCTCGCCGAAAGCCATCTGGCCGGCGAGGAAGAAGCGCGGATTCTTCAGGTCGCCTCGAACGACGGTTTGGCTCAGCAGGTCACGGCGCTTGAGGACGTGGAGGCTGTTCCGGCCTTTCCCAGAGCCGCTGACTCCCCACAACAGGACAGTGTCAGGATCCAGGCAGCCAAGCTCCGCGTGGTGACGGACAAGAAACAAGGGCACCAGACACCCGAGTGGATCGTGAAGCTGGCCCAAACTTCGACTTAATCCGCGGTCATGGCACAATGACGGCAGACTAAGCCCGGAGGAAATGCATGACAACCCACGATCAAACCGTCCCAGAAACGCAGCAAAAGCCGAAAAGCTACTTGGAGTGGAAGTTTTCCAGCGGCGGCAAAGTCTTCCGCGATCTGCTCGGGATTGCCTTCATTTTTCTGTTCATCACGCTTTTCAATATCGCGGGCAACGGGTTTTGGATGAACCTCGGCGGTGCCGTCCTTATCGGCCTTGCCCTCGATGCCGTTGAATACCAGCACGAAGTGCATCGGCGGCCAGCCGTCCGGAAACACGTCATCTGGTGGCAACTGCTGGCCGCGGTTGCCGTGACCATTCTGTACATCAGCGTGCTCCAGCTAACCCGCTGACCATCCGCTGCCAGCCCCGGGCTCAACTGAACGGCGGCGCTCGGGCGAGCACCGCCGTCGTAGTTTCCTAGCTCCGGAAAAGGCCGCTGTAGGCGTTGAGGGCCGGCTGGCCGCCGAGGTGTGCGTAGAGCACAGTGCTCTCGGCCGGGATCTCCTTGCTGCTGACCAGGTCGATCAGGGCGGCCATGGATTTTCCTTCGTAGACCGGGTCCGTGATCATGGCTTCGAGCGAGGCGCTCAGCCGCATGGCTTCCAGCGTGGATTCGACCGGGATGCCGTAGAGGTCGCCAGCCCAGCCCTCGAGCACCGAGATCTCGTCGTCGTGCAGGTCCCGCTCGAGCCCGATCAGCTGCGCCGTGTTGCGGGCAATGCGGCCGACCTGGTCGCGGGTCTTGGACAGGGTGGCGGAGGCGTCGATGCCGAGCACGCGGCGCGCCCGGCCGCCGGCGTCCTGCAGGGCGGCGAACCCGGCGATCATCCCGGCGTGGGTGGAGCCGGTGACGGTGCAGACCACGATGGTGTCGAAGAAGACGCCGAGGTCCTTTTCCTGCTGCTGCACCTCATAGGCCCAATTGGCGAAACCCAGCCCGCCGAGCCTGTGCTCGGAGGCGCCGGCCGGGATGGGATAGGGCTTGCCGCCGGCAGCCTCGACCTCGGCGATGGCGTTCTGCCAGGAGTCGCGGATGCCGATGTCGAAGCCGGCGGGGTCGAGCCGGACGTCCGCCCCCATCAGCCGGGAGAGCAGGATGTTGCCTACCCGGTCGGTGAGCGGGTCCGGCCAGTCCACCCAGTTCTCCTGCACCAGCAGCGCCTTGAGGCCGAGTGTCGCGGCCACCGCTGCTACCTGCCGGGTGTGGTTGGACTGGAAGCCGCCGATGGACACGATGGTATCCGCGCCCTCGGCGAGGATGTCCGGGACGATGTACTCGAGCTTGCGGGTCTTGTTGCCGCCGTAGGCCAGGCCGGAATTCACGTCCTCCCGCTTGGCCCAGATCTGCGCGCCGCCCAAATGCTTGCTCAGCCGCGGCAGGTGGTGAACCGGGCTGGGGCCGAAGGTCAGCGGGTAGCGGTCGAACTCCGTTATGGCCATGTGGTCCCCGTTCTGCCTCGGCGGCTACTGGCCTGATCCGGCGTTCTCCGGAGCCGTGATGTTGACCATCCAGTTCACACCGAACTTGTCCGTGAGCTGCCCGAAGTAGTCGCCCCACGGGGCCTTTTCAAGCGGCTGGTTGACGGTTGCTCCGTCGCTCAGGCCCTCCCAGTAGCTGCGCAGCTTGTCGTCCTCGCCCGGGTCTTCGCCGCTGGAGCTGACACAGATGTAGCCGTTCGGGGAGGCCTGCATCTCGGGCGGCACGTCCGACGCCATCAGCAGGAAGCCGCGGTCCACGGTCACGGACGAGTGCATGATTTTCCCGCCGGTCTCGGGGCTCTCGTCGCCCATTCCCTCGGCGTAGGTCATTTTGCTCAGCTCGCCGCCGAACACGGAGTGATAGAACTCGATCGCCTCCGCGGCGTTGCCGGTGAACTGCAGGTAGGGGTTCAGGTCCAGTGCCATGGGTCTGCCTTCCGTAGTGGATGCGGCGCGTTCCGTGCCGCGTTCATTCTTGCGCCTTCCACGGCGCGCGGGAAGGGGCGGCGGACCCCTGCCGCACCTGCCCGTGAAGTGGAACGTCCAACCTGTGCGTGCTCCGGCGCTTCCGCACCCTGTGCCGGGAAGCGGGGGTCAGTAGGTCCGCTCGACGCCGAACTCCAGCGGGGGAAGTGCCGCGCGCCGCCGGACCAGGTCCTGGGCGTGGGCGGCCAGCCGCCGATCCTCGTCGGAGCGCAGCACGAGTTGCGGAACCTTGGCGGCGTGCCCGGCCTCGTCCCGGGTAACGAAGACGGTCATGCACTGCGTGGTGTCCCGCCAGTCGCCGCCGCGCGGGTCCCGTGCCCGGACGTGGACGGCGATGTGCATGGAGTGCGGACCGGTGTGAATCATCCGGGCGGAGAGTTCAACCAGGTCGCCGATGTGGACGGGGTTTAGGAAGTGGATGCCGCCGGAGTAGACCGCCACGGCGTCGGCACCGCACCATCCCATGGCGCAGGCCCTGGCCACCTCGTCAATCCAGCGCAGCACGATCCCGCCGTGGGCGTTGCCGCCCCAGTTCACGTCCGTGGGGGCGGCGAGGAAACGGAAGCTTTCGGAGGGAGTGGTGCCAGCATCCGTATATGCCTGGGCGCTCATCACCTCGCGGATCTCGCGCCGGGCCTCCAGCCGGCCCTCGATCCCGCGGGCCAGCCGCTGCGACGCGTCGTCGGTCGGCGCCCACGGCGGAAC
>NZ_JBNHGF010000006.1:0-32003 GCF_059091005.1 Arthrobacter sp. Y3223164 | reverse complement strand
GCCGGGGAACTGCCCGGGTGCCCGCCCCGCCTCCGGTGCGGAGCGCGCCGAGGGCTGCTCAGCCGTCGTCGTTTCAGCGGGGGAGAGCGGCAGGTTTTCGATGGCCGCCAAGCTGTCCAGCGGGCTGCCGATCTGCACGGAGAGGCTCTGGCCGTCCTGTTGCACGGCGCCGGCGGGGACCAGGCCGCCGCTGTTGGCCAGGCTGTCCACAATGGCGGAAACGCCGACGCCGGCCTCCGCCATGGCATCGTCGTCCGGCACTATGGCGATGTGCCGGCCGGGGCCGCCGGAGACCTCGGCCCCGCGCACTCCGGGGATGTTCTGCAGCCGGGGCACCGTGAGGCGGTTCAGCTCGGTGCTCAGCTCGCTCAGGGTCAGGTCGGAGGACACCGCCATGAAGACGATGGGGAAGTCATCGATGCTGCCGGCCAGCGACAGTGGCGAGACGTCGTCGGGCAGTTGCTGGCGGACGTTGGAGATGGCACGGTCCACCTGGCTGCGCGCCCGGTCCAAATTGGTGCCGTAGACGAACGTCAGGTTGACGGTGGAGAACCCGTTGCGCGACACCGCCGAGGAGGACTCGAGGCCCTCGACGGCGGTGAGCGCGCGTTCGAGCGGTTCGCTGACCTGCTTGTCCACTACCTCCGGCGACGCGCCGGGCATGGAACTGACAACGGTGATGCGCGGGAACTCGAGCGAGGGGATGAGTTCCTGCTTCAGCGAACCCATGGTGATCACGCCGAAGACGGCCACGAAGACCGTAATCAGCGCGATCAACGCACGATTCGCCAGGGACAGCGTTGCCAGCTTGTGCATGGCTTGAAGCTTAGTTCAGCGGTCGTACGGGGCGGACGGGGATCATGCCAGTTCGAGTACCCGGTCGGTGTCGGCGGTGATTTCGGCCAACAGCGAGGGGTTTTCGTTCAGGTTCACGCCGTAGCCGGGGAGCATGTCCTTCAGCTTGGGTTCCCAGCTCTTGAACTCCAGCGGGAAGCAGCGTTCCAGCAGGCTGATCATGATCGGCGCTGCGGTGGATGCCCCGGGGGAGGCACCGAGCAGGGCGGAGATGCTGCCGTCGGCGGACGCGATGACCTCGGTGCCGAACTGCAGGGCGCCGCCCCGCTTCGGGTCCTTCTTGATCACCTGGACACGCTGGCCGGCGGTGATCAGCTCCCACTGGTCGCCGGCAACGTCCGGGTGGAAGGCGCGCAGGGCCTCGTTCTTGCCTTCGCGGGTCTTGAGCACCTCGGTGACCAGGTACTTGACCAGGCCGAAGTTGTCCTTGGCCACGGCCAGCATGGGCACCAGGTTGCCCGGGCGCACGGACGTGGGCAGGTCCAGCAGCGAGCCGGTCTTGAGGAACTTCGGCGAGAAGCCGCCGTACGGGCCGAAGAGCAGGGAGCGCTTGCCGTTGACGAAGCGGGTGTCCAGGTGGGGCACCGACATGGGCGGGGCGCCCACGGAGGCCTGGCCGTAGACCTTGGCGTTGTGGGCGTTGATGACGGTCTCGTCCGTGCAGCGGAGGAACTGTCCGGACACCGGGAAACCGCCGTAGCCCTTGGACTCGGGGATGCCCGAGCGCTGCAGCAGGTGCAGGGCGCCGCCGCCGGCTCCGATGAACACGAAGCGGGCGTTGACCTTGGTTTTTTCGCCGGTGGCGTTGTTCCTGATCTCCAGGGTCCAGCGGCCGTCGGTGTTGCGGGAGACGTCCAGCACCCGGTGGCCGTAGTTCAGTTCCACGCCATGGGCGGTCAGGTAGCCCGCGAGCTTCCGGGTCAGGGAGCCGAAGTCCACGTCGGTGCCGCCGGCGACGCGGGATGCGGCCACGCGCTGCTGCGGATCGCGGCCCCGCATGATCAGCGGCGCCCACTCGTTGATGACGGCGTGGTCTTCGGAGAACTCGATCTGCTCGAACAGCGGTTCCTGCTTCAGCGCTTCGTGGCGGCGCTTGAGGTAGTCAGCATGGTCATCGCCCCAGACAAAGCTCATGTGCGGCAGCGGGTTGACGAATTCCCGGGGCGACGAGATGTGGCCCTCGCGGATCATGTGCGACCAGAACTGGCGCGAGACGTTGAACTTCTCGTTGATGCCCACGGCCTTGGCGGTGGGAACGGAACCGTCCGCCGAGGCGGGCGTGTAGTTCAGCTCGCAGAGCGCGGCGTGTCCGGTGCCGGCATTGTTCCACGGGTCCGAGGCTTCCAGACCGACCTCGTCCAGGTTCTCGAACAGGCTAATGCTCCAGTCCGGCTGCAACTGCTTGATGAAGGAGCCGAGGGTGGTGCTCATGATGCCGCCGCCAATCAGCGCGACGTCGACGTTCTGGGATGATCCCGAGGGAATGTTTGCAGTCAACTTCAATCTCCAATAGCAGCTGTGCCAGCAATTAGAAGCCTAGCGCCCTGCGCCAGCGAGACTAAAATCTGCCGTCTTCGATGTGACCCAGTAGACAGACGCGGCGGGATCTCCAACGTTACAATTTTCCGCCCGAGGCGGCCCGTCACCTACGCACCGGGCGCCGCAGCCGGCGTCAATCCTGCCCCAGCTCGATCTTGTTGTAGACCTCGTCGAGCATCGGGCTGGCCGGGTAGCTCACGACCCGGGGCCCCATGGCCAGGGCGGAGATGGGGAACGCGAGCGGCACCGCGGGGACCGCCCGCGCCAGCTGCTCGTTGATGCTGTAGTAGGCCTGCACGCGGTCTTCGCCCTCGGGGAGGGTCTTGGCACGGGCTATCTTGCTGCGGATCTGCGCGCTGTCGTAGCCGAACTCCATCGACTTGCTGCCGAAGAGCGGGCCCACGAAGTTGTCCGGGTCGCGGTAGCTGCCGCTCATGCCGGACAGGTGGAGGGCATGGTCGGTGGAGCCCTGGATCGTGTCGAGGTAGCCCTCGTCCCAGGGAATGGGCACCGGCTTGATATTGATTCCGACGGCGGTGAGCTGGCGGCTCAGCTCCGCGTACACCTTTTCGGGGGTCGGCAGGTAGGCCCGCGTGACGCCCAGCGGATAGTAGAAGGTGAGTTCGGCGCCGTCGTACCGGGCGTCGGCCAGCAGTTCGCGCGAACGCTCCGGATTGTATGCGTAGTAGGGGATGGTCTCATTCGTCACGCCCAGGCTGCGCGGGATGAACTGCATGGCCTCCTTGGTGCCCTGCAGGAAGAAGCTGTCGATCAGCGCCTGCCGGTCGATCGCGTGGGCGATGGCCTGGCGCATGGTGATGTCGTCCAGCCCGTCGGCCGCCTGGTTCATGCCGAGGTAGACCACGGAGAACGGGTCACGCTGCAACACCTGCATGCCGGCCCGCGCCAGATCCGCGTACGTGGCCGGGGTGACCAGGTCGTAGCCGTCGATGTCCCCGGCTTCCAAGGCGCGCAACCGCGTCATCGGATGCGGGAGCGCCTTGAACACCACGGTGCGCACGTCGCCGGCGGCACCCCAGTAGCCCGGGTAGGCGGAGAGCACCACGCGGTCCCGTTCCCAGTTGGCGAACGTGAACGGGCCGGTCCCCACCGGGGCCAATCCGTAGCGGGATACCTTGTGGCCGCCGCGGTCCTCCGTCAGCCGGTCGGCCGCCCCGGCCTTCAGCGCCGCCGGAGAGGAGATGGCAAAGGCCGGCATGGCCAGCGATGCGACCAGGCCGGTGAACCGGCGGGTCAGGTTCAGCTGCACTTCCAGCGGGCCCAGCACCTCGCAGCTGTGGTAGAGCGATTCGTCCTCGTCCTCGGCGAACGCGCCGAAGACCGACCGGAAGGCCAGCCCGCCTTCCACCGGCCGGGCGTCGCCGGGGAGCCGGTACCAGCGTTCGAAATTGGCGCGGACCGCTTCGGCATCGAACGCCGTTCCGTCATGGAAGGTGACACCCGGGCGCAGCCGGAAGCGGTAGGAACGGCCGTCGTCCGCTTCGCTCCATTCGGAGGCCAGCCGCGGCGCCGGAACGCCCGTCGCCGGGTCCACCCCGACGAGTGTTTCGAGGATCTGCCGGGTCACCCGGTAGGACTCGGTATCCAGTGCCAGCGCCGGATCAAGGGTCACCGGGGCGGCGGCAATGCCCATGGTGAAGGTGGTGTCCGCGGGCGAGGCCGTCGGCGGCTCGCTGGCCGGGGCGGTTGACGGGGCGGGCCTGCCCGGTTCGGGGGTGCAGCCGGTGAGCAACACAGCCGCTGCCGCTGCGCCTGCCTTCAGCACGGTGCGGCGCGCGGTGGGTGGTGTCACGCTTCAGGCTCCTCGGGGCAGGCGGGGATGATCCTCAAGTCTAATCGACTCCCGTCCTCGACCCCGCGCGGCGAATTCCCGATGAGAGATAGGCCACATCCGCGCGTCTTTGGGGCAGGATGGGACCATGACCGAACATGCCGACGACGCGGCCCTGCTCGAGGTACGGGACCTGGCCGTTGCTTTCCGCACCACCTACGGGCAAGTCTCTGCGGTGGAGGGCGCCTCGCTGCGCCTGGAACCGGGCAAGACCCTGGCGATCGTGGGTGAATCCGGATCCGGGAAGTCCACCACGGCGATGGCCGTGATCGGGTTGCTGCCGGATAACGGACGGGTGACCGCCGGGAGCATCCGCTTCGACGGCCAGGAGCTCGTGGGGATGCCGGAGCATCGGATGCGCACGATCCGGGGCCGCCAGATCGGCCTGGTCCCGCAGGACCCGATGTCCAACCTGAATCCGGTCACCAGGATCGGCTCGCAGGTGGCGGAGACCCTGCTGGTTCACGGCATGGCGACCAGGCGGGACGTGGACCGGAAGGTTGTGGAGGTCCTGGAGGCTGCCGGACTGCCCAACGCCAGGGAACGCGCCAAGCAGTACCCGCATGAGTTTTCCGGCGGGATGCGCCAGCGCGCCCTGATTGCCATCGGCCTGGCCTGCCAGCCGCGGCTGTTGATCGCCGACGAGCCGACGTCGGCGCTGGATGTGACGGTTCAGCGCACCATCCTGGACCAGATCGAGTCGATGACCCATGAATTGGGGACGGCGGTGCTGCTCATTACCCACGACCTGGGGCTGGCGGCCGAACGGGCGTCGGAACTGGTGGTGATGCACCGCGGCAAGGTGGTGGAGACCGGGCCGGCACGGCAGCTGCTGGAGGATCCGCAGCACCCCTACACCCGGGCGCTGGTGAAGGCGGCGCCGAGCGTCGCCGCCGTGCGCCTGATGCCGGGGGCGTTTACCGGGAACGCGGCGGTGCGGGCCGAACGGGCGGAGCAGGTCTTCCAGGAACACGTCACCGAGGCTCCCGCGGCCGCCGAGGCGCAGAAGACGGACAACATCGTGGAACTGCGCGACCTGACCAAGGTGTACAAGATCCGCGGCCAGTCCGAGGACTTTTACGCGGCGAAGAACGTGACGCTCGACATCCCGCGCGGACACACGGTCGCCATCGTCGGTGAATCGGGCTCCGGCAAGACCACCACCGCCCGGATGCTGCTGAAGCTGATCGAACCGACCAGCGGCACCATGACCTTCGACGGAATGGATGTGGCCAACCTGACCAAGGCGCAGCTGCGGGACTTCCGCCAGCGGGTGCAGCCGGTGTTCCAGGATCCGTATTCGTCCCTGAACCCGATGTTCACCGTTGAGCGGATTGTCGAGGAGCCGCTGTCCACCTACAACCGCGGCAGCGCGAGGGAGCGCTCGGTTCGCGTGCGCGAGCTGATGGACGAGGTGGCGCTGCCGCAGAACATGCTGCGGCGCTACCCGTCCGAACTCTCCGGCGGCCAGCGCCAACGCGTGGCGATTGCCCGCGCCCTGGCCCTGAAGCCCGAGCTGATCATCTGCGACGAGCCCGTCTCCGCGCTGGATGTGCTGGTGCAGGCGCAGATCCTGAAGCTGCTGGGCGACCTGCAGGCGGAGCTGGGCCTGAGCTACCTCTTCATCTCCCATGACCTGGCCGTGGTGCGGCTGATCTCGGACTACGTCTGCGTGATGAAGGACGGCGAACTGGTGGAGGCGGCCAGCTCGGAGGAAGTGTTCACCAACCCGCGGCACCCCTACACGCGGCGCTTGCTGGCGTCCATACCGGGCAACGAACTGGACATCCAGGCGGAGGATCCGGAGATTGCGTCCTGAGGATACCGGGCCCGGGGCCGTCCCGGAGCCCGACGACCACCGGCCGGAAGGCTTCGGCTTCCGGACCGGGGTGCGCAGCGCCGCGGTGGCCATCGGCTTCGCGGTCTTCGTGCTGGTGATCGGCACGGTGCTGCTGGCGGTCGGGGCCGTCATCTTCATCGGCGAGGGCAGGTGGGGCGCCCTCTGGTGGCTGGCGGCGCTGGAAGTGCTGTTCATCGCCGGCTTCGCCGCCATGATGCACATGGCCCGCCAGCGACGGCGCCAGGACGGCGGAGCCCCGCCGGCCACCCTGGCCGGCTGATCGGCAGCTGCCGCTACTTGGCCCGCGTCTTGGGATCCAGCGCTTCCCGCAGGGACTCGCCCAGCAGCGTGAAGCCCAACGCGGTGACGGCGATGCACAGGCCGGGCAGGAACGCCAGCTGCGGCGCGATGCCCAGTTCTGCCTGCGCGTAGGTGAGCATGCGGCCCCACTCGGCGGTCTGCGGGCGCCCGCCGCCCAGGCCGAGGAAGGAAAGCGCTGCGGCGTCGATGACGGCGGTGGCCAGCGTCAGCGTGGCCTGCACGATGACCGGACCCACACTGTTGGGCAGCTGGTGGCTCATGATGATGGTGCCCCGGCTCAGGCCCAGCGTCTGCGCCGCCAGCATGTAGTCCGCGCTGCGTTGCGAGATCATCGACGACCGCAGCAGCCGCGCGAAGATCGGCAGCTGGGCCACGCCGATGGCGATCATCACCGCGTACGCCCCCTGGCCCAGGATGGCCGCGATGGATACCGCCAGCAGCAGGTTCGGCACGGAGAGCAGGATGTCGACGCCGCGCATGATCACGCTGTCGATCCAGCCGCCGAAGCCGCCGGCGAGGATGCCCAGCAGCATGCCCCCAGCCAGCCCCATCGCGGTCGAGACGACGCCGATCAGCAGCGAGGCCTGCGCGCCCCAGATGAGTTTGCTGAACAGGTCCCCGCCGAAACGGTCCAGCCCCAGCGGAAACCCTTCCACCTCGCCGAAGCCGGGAATGTGCGTGGGTGTGATGTACGTGCGGCCGGGCAGATCCTGGCCGCCATAAGGTGCCAGCACCGGCGCCAGCACGGCGGTCAGCACGAACAGGCCCACGATGACGGCGCCGGTGATGGCCTGCGGATTCCGGCGGAGCCGCCGGAACGCGTCCTTCCACAGGCTGGTGCCGCCGGGCCCGGCGCCGGCGGGAGCGCCGGGTGCCCCCGGTGGCTCCGGGGTGGTGCGGATGTCGCCGCCTGACTGCGGCGGAAGCGTTGTGCTCATTTAAACACGCACCCTCGGGTCGATGATGCTGTAGGAAACGTCCACGACCAGGTTGATCAGCGAATACAGCACGGCGATGAAGATGATGAACCCCTGCAGGACGGGGTAGTCCAGGTTGAAAATGGCGTCGCGCAGGAACCGCCCGATGCCGTTGAAGGCGAAGACCGTCTCGGTCAGCACGGCCCCGGAAATCAGCAGCCCCAACTGCAGGCCGATGGTGGTGGTGACCGGCAGCATCGCGTTGCGCAGGATGAACCGGTTGCGGATGGTCTTCTGCAGCAGGCCCTTGGCGCGGGCGGTGCGCACGTAGTCAGCATTCTGCACCTCGAGGACAGACGCCCGGGTGATGCGCACGATGATGGCCAGCGGGATGGTGCCCAGCGCGATCCCGGGCAGCGCCAGGTGCAGCAGCGCATCCCAGGCGGCATCCCATTCGCGGGTGAGCAAACCGTCGAGCACATAGAAGTCGGTGACGTGCGTGGCGTTGATCCTGGGGTTCTGCCGGCCGTCGGTAGGGAACCACGGCAGCTGGATGGCGAACAACCACTTGAGGATGAAGGCCAGGAAGAAGACCGGGACGGTGATCCCCACCAGCGACAGCACGACGGAGGAGTGGTCGGGCCACTTGCCGTAGTACCTCGCGGCCTGGTAGCCCAGCGGAATGCCGATGCCGACGGCGATGATGAGGGCGACGATCGTCAGCTCCACCGTCGCCGGAAAACGGGTGGCGAACTCCGTCAGCACGGGCCGGCCGGTGAGGATCGACGTGCCGAAATCTCCCTGGAGCAGCTTGCCCATGTAGACGAAGTACTGCTCGATCAGCGGCCGGTCGAAGCCGTAGAGTTCGTTGATCCGTGCCACCGCCTCGGGTGTGGCACGGTCGCCGAGCAGCGCCGTGGCGGGCCCGCCGGGCAGGCTGCGGACCCACAGGAACAGCAGCAGGGAAAGCCCGAAGAGCGTCGGGATGAGCAGCGCGATGCGCTTGATAATGACTCTGAGCACAGCGTCCTTCCGGATCCCGGTCCCGGCGTGGCGCCGGATACGGTGGAAATTGCCTCTTCGGCGGCAGGCCCGGCGCCGCCCGCTCGTAGTTCGGGCCGGGGGCCTGCCTGCCGGGATCCGCGGTATGCGGACCCCGGCAGGACGGGGCTACTCGCTGAGCTCGATGGCGTTGAACACCTCGTCGTTCACCGGGCTGGCCGGGTAGGAGGTCACCCGCGGGGCGAACGCGAGCGACGGCGCCGGGTGTGCCAGCGGGATCGCCGGGAGGTACTGCGCGATGTCCTCGTTGATCTCCTCGTACAGCGGCGTCGCCTCTTCGATGCTGCTGGTCTCACGTGCCTTGGACAGCTTGTCGAAGAGCTCCTTGTTGTTGAAGCCGAACTCCGGCTTCTCCTGGCCGAAGAAAACCCCGACGAAGTTGTCGGTGTCGTTGTAGTCGCCGGTCCAGCCGAGCAGGTGGATGTCGTGGTCGGCGCTGGCCTGGATGCGGTCCAGGTAGTCCGGAGACCACTTGTCCGGCTGGGCCTCGATGGTGATGCCGACCTCCTCAAGCTGGGCGCTCAGGTTGGTGAACACCTGTTCCGGCGTCGGCATGTACGGCCGGGACACCCCGGTCGGGTAGTTGAACATCAGCTCCAGGCCGTCGCCGTAGCCAGCCTCTTTGAGCAGCGCCCGCGCCTTCTCCGGGTCGTACTCGTAGGTGGTGACGTCGTCGTTGTAGCCGTTGACCGTGTCCGGAACGAACTGCGTGGCGACCTTGGTGCCCTCGGGCAGCGTCTGGCGGACCAGCGCGTCCTTGTCTATCGCGTGGGCGATCGCCTGCCGGACCTTGAGGTCCTTCAGCGCCTCCTGCTCCTGGTTCATGCCCAGGTACAGAATGGTGAACGGATCGCGCGCAATGACGTTGAATCCGGCGTCGGCCAGCGACTGCGTGTCGGCCGGCGCCACCAGGTCATAGCCGTCGATGTCCCCGGCCTCCAGCGCCTGCCGGCGGGCATTGGGGTCTTCGATAATGCGGAAGATGATCTCCTGGACCTGGCCCTGTTCGCCCCAGTAGCCGTCGAAGGCGGAAAGCTGCAGGGACTCGCCGACCGACCAGCTGTCGAACTTGAACGGGCCCGTGCCCACCGGGTGGCCCATGGCATATTCGCTCAGCTCCGGAGCCTCCTCCGAACCTCCGACGTCGTCGGCTTTGAACTCTTCCAAAGCGGTGGGGCTCTGCATCGCGAAAGCCGGCAGCGACAGCGCCGGAATGAAACCGGCGAAGGGCTGGGCCAGGTTCACCGTCACCTCGGTGTCACTGACCGCCTCGCAGGAGTCGTAGACTGCGGTCTCGGGGGAATCCGAGTAGCCGCGGAACAGCGAGCCGTAGTAGTAACTCACCGACTGGGACTGCTGGATCCCCTCGAAGTTATACCAGCGGTCGAAGTTGAAGCAGACGGCATCGGCATTGAAGTCGGTGTCGTCGTGGAACTTCACGCCCTCCTTGAGCTGGAAGGTGTAGGAGAGCCCGTCGTCGGACATCTCCCAGGATTCAGCCAGCAAGGGTTCAGGGTCCGGCGTTCCTTCCTTGACGCCGACCAAGCCCTCGAAGATCTGGCGGCTGACGCGGAAGGACTCGCCATCGCTGGCGAAGGCCGGATCCAGCGACTTGGGATCCGACGACGCGGCGAACACGAAGGTCGGATTGACTCCCTCCGTCTCGCCCTGCGCTCCGCCGCCGCGCTCGCTCTCGGCACAGCCGGACAGGACGAGTGCGCCGGCGGCCAGGCCGGCAATGACCGCTCCGGCGCGCCGGCCGCTTCGCTGGCCTCCGGAAAAGATGTCAGTAAATGACATGGACTGCTCCTCGGGGACGTGAGGTGTGACGCCGACTTTGTGTACGGCAGCCGGCGGAGGCGCGGTGGCGCGTCCGCTTGATGAGAGCTTAGTCACATGTCTGATTGAAAGCATCGGTTTCAGGTTCCGCGGTTGGGCCAAAACCATCACAATTTGGTGACGAGTCCCGTGCCTGATGGCGCGACGACGGAGGTGGAGGCCTCCGGGCCCTTGGGCCCGGAGCGGGCCGTGGAACGCCACGAGCCCCGCAACGTACGTGGCGGGGCTCCTGGTGATGGTGCGCAAGGCGGGACTTGAACCCGCACGTCCGAGGACACTGGAACCTAAATCCAGCGCGTCTACCAATTCCGCCACTCGCGCATTCGTTCCGGGCATGCCGGAACAGGAATCAGTCTACCGGCACGGCGGCACTCGTCTGGCGGGGACTTGTGCCTCGCGCAGACACCTAATTGTCCAGGCCGAGGTCGCGGCGCAGCTTGGCCACGTGGCCGGTGGCCCGGACGTTGTACTGGGCCAGCGCCACCTTGCCCTCGGGATCCACCACGACCGTGGAACGGATCAAACCCTCGTAGACCTTGCCGTAGTTCTTCTTTTCGCCCCAGGCCGCGTACGCCTCGGCTACGGCATGGTCTTCGTCTGAGAGCAACGGAAAGTTCAGTTCTTCCGTCTCCGCGAACTTCACCAGCTTCGGCAGTGGATCGGGGGAGACTCCCAGCACCGCGTATCCGGCGCCCTTCAACGAGTCGAGGCTGTCGCGGAAGTCGCAGGCCTGCTTGGTGCAGCCCGGTGTCGAAGCTGCGGGATAGAAGTAAACCACAACGTTTTGGCCACGATAATCGGCCAGCGAGACGGTGTTGCCCGCCGAGTCCTGCAGCGTGAAATCCGGCGCGGTGTCGCCGGTCGACAGTCGTTCGGCCATGGGGCAGCTCCTTAGGGATCCGGGGTTTCACACCAGCATAGCCAAGACAGTCCTCCGGCCGTTCCGACTACGTACGTATACTTGAGTGCATGCCGGATTTGAAGAATTGGCCGATGCCACGGTTGCTCTCCACCGCCGCCCGGCTCGTCGAGCACGAATGGAACGACAAACTGGCCGGCCTTGGCCTGACCCACGCCGGCGTCATTGCCCTTGAGGTGCTGGCCGCCGAAGGGGAAATGACGCAGGCGCAGCTGGCGACCCGCGTCCGGGTGCAGGCACAGACCATGGGCAAGACCCTGGGCAGGCTGGAGGTCCACGGGCACATCATCCGTGCCCGCAGCGATGTGGACCGCCGGCGGCAGATCGTGCAGATAACCGACGAGGGCAAGCGGGCCCTCAAGCATGCCGCCGAACTGGAGCGGCTGCTCAGCAGCGGCAGCGGCGACCAGATGGATGAGCTCAAGGAGCGGCTGACGGTGATCATCCGCAGGCTGGGCAACAGCCGCTTCGGTATCGGCGCGGTGGAAACCATCGACATCGCCGAGATCGACGGCTACGAGGACGGCGACTGACCCGCCGGCGTCCCGGTCGGCCGGAACCCGGCATCCTGAAGGCGCAGCCGGCGCTGCACCAGGCGCTCCCTTGCTGCCAACCGGACGCGGCAGCGTAGGGCCATGGAAAACACTGCCCCCTTCGGCAGAGGAGAGTCGCAGCGGGTTTAGGGAACGGTGCGGGGTGAAGTGAGAGCGGTCTTGAGGATATGAATGTCTTGTTCAGTCGTTCCTCCCGAGATCCCGACACCGACTCTTTCGCCTCGTTGGAGCTGTACAGGTGCTCCACCGCCGAAGGCGATGAGTTTGCTGCCCGAGTTCACGGCCAGGCCGTAAAGGGGCTGCCCTGGTTGTACTTGCGACGTGAGTTCTTCTGTTTCCACGTTGAACGAGGCGGCTGTGTAGGCCTTGCGGAAGGCCATGTCCAAAGAGTGGAGGGGTGCGCCGTCCATGCGATGGAGAAGCACCGGGTTGCCGTGGATGTCAACGACACTGACGACGATGCGGATTGCCAGTTGTTCGGCTGCTTCTTCGGCGATGGCGGCGATCTTGATGACTTCCTGCAGCATCATGGGGGCCTTCCTGGATTTGCTGATCCTTAGTTGTCCTCATGGGGAGGTTCCGGGTGTGGGGGAGGCGGAGCTAATGAGTTGCCGGTGCTTCAGTTCCTGCCACACCTCGACGGGGATCCGCTGACTCAGCCATTGGTAGTTCTGCTCTTGTTGAGTGATGGTGCGGGCGCCGAGGCAGACGTTGGTGACGGCAGGGTGGGCGGCGCCAAATTGCAATGCCATCGCGCCCAGAGGCACTCCGTGGCGGTCGGCTACCTCTTGGTAAGGACGGATCTCGCTGAGGGTTTCACGCGTTGCCGGAGCGTAGTCCATGCGGGCTCCGGGTTTAGGGCCGGTGGCTAAGATGCCTGATCCAAAGATTCTGCCGTTGATGACGGCGATCCCGCGTCGCAGGCAGAGTGGGAGAAGCTCGTCCTGCGCCTCGGTGTTCAGTAGGTTGTAAGTACCGGCGATCAGAATGCAGTCAATGTCGGCTGCTTCTGCCGCTGCCATGCAGACATCGACCTCGTTGACGCCTATGCCCACGGCTCGCACTACCTTTTGGTCCCGCAGGGATAACAAGGCTTTGAACGCGCCGTTTAGGGCTTCCTGAAATCGGCGGGGTTGGTCGGCGCCGTGAGTCCAACGGTCCGTGTCGTGAACCAGGAGCACGTCGAAGTAATCCGTCCCCATCCGCTGCATGCTGTCTTCGACCTGGCGCATCACACCGTCGTAGGAGTAGTCGTATTCGATGCGGAACGGCGGGGTGTTGCACCAGGGGGCGGTACTGAAGGTCCCCGGGCTTGCGGGTTTTAGGGTTCGCCCGACCTTTGTGGCCAAGACGAACGTTTCTCTGTCCTCATCGGCGAGGACATCGGCCAGCCGGTATTCGGCAAGGCCATGGCCGTACATGGGTGCAGTATCGAAGAACCGGACGCCCGCGTCCCAGGCATGACGTACCAGTGCCCGGGCATCCTCTGTAGGTATGGGGGTGCGCATGTTTCCAAGAGCCACTGAACCGAATCCGGCAAGTGTGCAAGACCAGTCGAGCCGCCCGAACCCGCGCCGTTGCGTGGGAGCGTACGGTGCCATGGGCGTCTTCCTCAAGGTGGATCAACGTGCTGGGTGCCCGGGGAGGTGGTGCCGCGTCGTTGGCCGTGGGGAACCTTCACCGGTTCCTTCGGCGGCGCATTCATAACGGTCCCACCTCCCCTGTACCGCGGTTTAGTGGGCTGAGGCGTCTGCACTTACTGAGGCTTCCTGTCCCGCCGCCCGGGATGAGCGTTCGACGAGGGCAGCGAACTCGTCGCTGGACATCACGTCCGCGTACTGAGCCTGGATGTTGCGCAGGGATTCCCAGTACTGCCCGTATCCTTCGGGTGTTTCGTGGTCGAACTCGGGGTTGCGGCCGTGGGTGTTGAGGGGAATGGCCGTGCCGGAATCGGCCACGACGATCACTTTGTATCCCCTGTCGAAACCGTCGCGTGCCGTGGTCGGTACGCAGTTGGCGGTCGAGGAGCCGACGATCACGAGGTACTCGGCGCCGTCCTGCTGGAGGTACTCGTTGAAGGCCGTTCCGTAGAAGCTGCTGTTGCGGTGCTTCTGGAAGACCGGTTCGCCCTTTTGTGGTTCGAAACCTTCGCAGAGTGCGCCGTTCCACGTCCCGTGGTTGAAGGGCGAATCGGACTCTCTCCAGGACGGGTACTTCAGCCCCCAGATGCCGATGTCGTAGCCTTCGGGGTGCATGCCCCACATGGACCAGACGACCTTGATTCCCTTTTCGCGTGCGAGTTCGATCATTCTCTTGGCCGGCCCGAGGGATTCCTGCCCGGAGGGCGCTCCACCGACGCTCTGAATGTAGTCTGCCCCCTCCGGATCGAGGCAGAGATTCTGGATGTCGAGCGCATGGACCACGGTCTTGCTCAGATCTATGGTCTCGGGGATGAAGGTGTAGGAACGGTCGACGTATTTGTTGAGCTTGTCTTCGTAGGCGGTCATTGTCTTTCCTTTACTTACTGGATTCCTCGGTACGGTCCGATGATGCTGAAGCCGCCTCGGCGGCTTGGCTACCGGCAGGGTTTTCGCCACCGTCAGTCACGTCTTGTTCCGGGCCGTGCTTGAAGCCCGGGACCAGTTCCTCCCAGTCGTACTCCTGGATGAAGTACTCGGCCGTGCTGTAGGTGCCGTCCATGGTGTCGCGCAGGTTTTTTGGCCCGTCGAAACCGACCATTTTCCAACCCATCTGGTCCTTGTTTCCGCCGTAAACCGGGTCGGCATAGAAACCTTGGCGGACATGCAGGCACAGGGTGTCAAAGAAACTTTTGTCTTCATCGGTGTTTCCCTGAAGCCGCGAGTAGTACACCTCCATCGAGGTCAGCGAGACCGGCACCGGTTTGGGAGCGCCGCTGACCTGTTCCAGCACCTGGTCTTGGACTTCTTCGGTCGCGTCCTTGAAGGACTCCGCCCGCAACTCGCGCGATCGGCGGTCGAGTTCACGGACCCCTTCGCGATAGAGCCGCTGCAGGTCGGCGATGCGTGCCCGGGCGGATCGTGCTTCCGGACCGGCCAGGGCCAGGAAACCGGTACCGTCAGCCGCCGCATAGAGGTAGTCGATGCCTGAGAGGTAGCGGTCGATAAAGACGATCACCCTCGCCTCGCGTGCTCCTGGGTCATGGTCGGTGGGCATGACGCGTGCGACGGCGGCTTCTATGGTTTCCCACTCGTGGTCAGTGAAGAACAGTTTTTCGTCCGAGTCGGGGTCGATGTGGATCGGGACGATTTCCCAGTCGGCTTTCGAAACCATCGTGTCTTCCTTTCTGCGATTCTCTAACGCGCGGCAGTTACAGCCGCTAGCTGCGGCCCTTGAGGTAGGTGCCGGCGATGTAGTCTGCGCAGCGCCAGGAGTGGGCCATGATCGTGAGCGTGGGGTTGACGCCCATGGCGGTGGGGAAGCCCGCGCCGTCAAGCACGAAGACGTTGTCCACCGAGTGAGCCTGGCCCCATCCGTTCAGCACCGACTTGCCGGGGTCGGTTCCCATTCGGACCGTGCCCTGCTGGTGGCAGGCGTTGCCGGTGAATTCATCTCCCAGGTAAACGGGGGTGGTTTTCGTTGCCCCGGCCGCCTGGAGGATTTCCACGTTTTTGTCGATCTGCCATTTGCTCATGGCGATGTCGTTGGCGTGGGGCTTGTTCGTGATCCGCGCTACGGGCAGGCCCCAGGCATCCTTGATGTTGGGGTCGAGGTCGACCCGGTTGGTCTCCTGGGGCATGTCCTGGAGGATGAACCCAATCTTCATGGAGTAGTCGAAGTAATTTCGGTCGGCGTCCTTCATGGCTTGGCCCCAGGTCGGGCGGCCGGGCATGATCGCGTTGATGGCCTGTCCGATCTGCGTGGTGGCGATGATGCCGCCGCCGATGTGGCCCCTGCTTTCGTCCGTCTCGTAAAAATGCGTGGAGCCGCCGCTTTGGTAGTTTCCCGTCCAGCCGCGCAGCGGTTCCTCGATGTCCTTGTCGAATAGTCCGACCGCGAAAATGTATTCGTGGAAGGTGGCGTTCTTCCCGACAAGGCCGGAATCGTTTGCGAGACCTTCGGGGAACCGGTTCGATGTGGACAGCAGCATGAGCCGCGCCGATTCGATGGCGCCGAGCGCCAAGACAACTACCGCGGCGTCCTGTTCCACCTCACGGCCCTCGGGGTCGATGTAGACGACGCCGGTGGCCCGGCCGTCCTTGCCCAGTTTGACTTCCCTGACGTAACTGTCGGCCCGTACTTCCAGGTTGCCGGTGGCGAGGGCTTCGGGGATGTACGTCGTCGCCACGCTGGACCGCGTTTGGGTGGGGTCACCGTACTGGTTCCAGAAACTGGTCCGGTTCACCGCCGCCCTGCCCAAGGCGTTGCCTTCGGTCAGGTGGGACATCGGCAGCGGGAAGGAATTGATGCCCAGCTTGTTGGAGCCCTCATAAAATTTCTTGCCGAACCGGGTCGGAGGCAACGGCCCGCTGGGGTACGGCTTGCTGCGGAAGCCTTCCCCCCGGTCGGCACCGGTAAGGCCCGAGATGCCGTAGCTCCATTCAACCTTGGTGAGGTATGGTTCCAGGTCCTCGTAGCGGTAGGGCCAGTCGGCCAGGCTCGCGCCTTCCAGATCCCCGTGGAGGGAGTGGAAAATGAAGTCCGATTCCCTCGGCCGGGGCATCCAGCCGGCCATGTGGCTCGTTCCGCCGCCGACGTTCGAGGGCACGGGGGAGAAATTGAAGATCCGGGCTTCCGAGTTTTCGTCCCGGCGCACCGTCCTGGGCATCAGCTTCACGTCCGGCCACAGGTAGCTGCGGTTCTGGAACTTCAGTTCGTCGCCGGAGTAGTGTTCCTCCGGGCGCAGCCACGGGCCCTTGTCGAATCCGACAACTTTGTAGCCGGCTTCGCTGAGAACCTTGACGGCGGGCCCGCCCCCCGCTCCCAGTCCGACGACGACGACGTCCACCGGGTCCATTTTTCGATTGCTGCTCACAGTAGAACCTCTCAGTTCGGTCGTTGTTCGGGAAGGCCTAGTAACTTCCCTCGCCCTGCTGGCTTTCCTGCAGGACGGCTTGGTGCCACTCGACGTTCGTCTTGTCGACGACATCGGTCGGGATGCGGACGAACTGGTTGACTTCCATGCCCAGAAGCTCATGCGCGAAAAGGGTTTCGATCATGCTGTGGCCCATTTCAACGCTGTTCACATCGACGGTGGCGGTGAGCTTGCCGGCTTTGATGGAGTCCATCCCCGAAATCAGGCCGTCAGCACCGATGGTGATGATGCCTTCCTGCCCGTCCCAATGCTTGAGACCGCGTGCGTCGATGGCCTGGGACGCGCCGAGCGCCATGTCTTCGTTTTCACCGTAGATCGCGTTGACATCGGGGTTTTTGGTCAGCAGGTCCTGTGCGGCCCGGAGACCTTTGTCCCGTACGTAGCCGCCGTCGGCCTGTCCGACGATCTCGATGCCTGGGTACTCCGAGATGGCTTTCTTGAAGCCCTGCTGGCGCAGCTTGGTCCAGTCCGATCCGGAGGGCCCCATGATCTGGATGACCTTGCCTTTGCCCTTGAGTTGGTCGCCGATGTATTGCCCGGCGATGTAGCCGGACTGCCAGCGGTCGTCATAACCGATGTTCGAGACGGTGTTAAGACCTCCGGTGGGGTCCTCGGCTTGGGAAGGATTGGCCAGTTCTTCAGTGGAGTTGAACTGGTAGAAGTCGACGCCCTCTTCCTGTCCGCGGCCGTACAGTTCCTGCATGGTCGCGGCGTTGGCGGCAGAGCAGACGAAGACCGCATCGAAGTCCCGGGCGATATACCCCTGGACAATGCCAAGGGTTTCCGTGCCTGAATGGGCGTCGTTGAGGGCGCCCTGCCGCTCCCAGGTCCATTTCACACCGAACCGGTCCTCGTATTCCTTCATCTTGTTGAAGGCCGCTTTTTCGACCTGGGTGTAGAACTCGGAGAGGATCGGGGGAGCAAAGCCGACTTTGATTTCACGGCCGTCCACTATTTCGCGGATGGCGGCATCGGCGGCCGAGTCCGGGTTGACCGCGGCACCGGCGCCTCCGCCCCCGCCTCCACCGGTGCCGGTCGGCGTCTCGACCGTGGTGCAGCCGGTCAGGATGAGGGCTGCCGCGACTGCTCCGGAGGCGAGGGCGCTGCGGGTCCGGGCGTACCGACGGCGGCCTGCGGGCCCGGTGGTGTCAGTTGTGGACATTGTCTTGCCTTTCATTTTTGATGGTCCCCGCAGCAACGGGGAGACCGGGGAAGCTGGTTTCGGCTACACGGGGGCGACGTCGAGCACAACGGCCCGCCGTTGCCGGACCCGGGCGTTGATGATGGCGCTGATCCGGTTCGCGAGGACGGCGATGATCAGAATCGAGCCAATGACGATCTTTTGATAGCTGGACGGAACGCCCGCGAGGTTGATGATGTTGATGGTTGCGGCCAGCGTGATGGCGCCGAGCACGGCTCCCAGGATGCGGCCCCTGCCGCCACTGAGCGCCGCACCGCCGATGACGGCGGCAGCGATGGCCTGGATCTCGTAACCGACACCGAGGTCGGCCGGGACGTTGGTATTACGGCCCGCCAGGATGACGCCGGCGATCGCGGCGCATAGCCCGCTGATGACGTAGGCGATGATACGGACCCGGTCCACCCGCACGCCGGACTGTACGGCGCCGGTCCGGCTGCTGCCGACCGCGAAGAGGTGTGTCCCCAGGCGGGAGGATCCCAAAATCCCGCCAAGGAGGAGCGCCACGATGAGGGATATCACCATGGGCAGGGTGAGGGCTCCGGCCAGCGGGCTCAGGCCGCCGATGACATAGAACTCGGGGACCATGTAGCCGATGATGGGAACGCCCTGGGTCCAGATGTAGAGGATGCCGCCGGCGAAGCCGAGCATTGCGAGCGTGGCAATGAAGTCGGGCAGCCCGACCCGGGTGACAAGCAGGCCGTTGCCGATCCCGATCAAGGCCCCGGCAAGCAGCGCTGCGAGGATCGCGGCGAACAGCGGCATTCCGGATTTCATCGTCTCGGCTGCCACCCCCGCGCAGAGTGCCATGGCTGCGCCGATCGAGAGGTCGATGCCTCCCGCGATCAGGACGACGGTCATGCCCATGGCCAGGATCATGACCGTGATGCTGCTGTTGAGGATGTTGAACAGGTTTGACGGAGCCAGGAACACCGGCAACGTGAACGCCGCAATCAAACAGGCCAGTACCAGCATGGCCAGGACGCCGAGGGTGGGGTCCAGCAGGATCCGGTCGACGATGCGGCCGACCAGGCCGGTGTTGCGTTTGGGGGTTGAAGTGCTCATGGTCAGTCCTGCTGTTCGGTCACGAACGGACGGGAACCCGCGGCCGGCTTCTGTGCCTGCTGCTGGGCCGGGGCCGGGGGAGTGTCGTGCGGAGTGTCGTGCCTGGGGGGCGCGTCAAGACGGGAGCGTTTGCCCATATTGAGTGCGTATTGCTGGACGCGGCGGTCGAAGACCACCCCGGCGACGATGCAAAGGCCGGTAACGATGCTGAAGTAGACGGGGTCGACGCCGTTGAGGCGCAGGCCCTGCTGCAGGGTTGCCAGCAAAAGGCCGCCGACGACAGCGGCCCAGACCGAACCGCGGCCGCCGGCAAGGCTCACGCCTCCCAGAACGGCGCCGGCGATGGCAATGAATTCGTAGCCGCCGCCCAGGAAGGCCTGTACGGCGCCGAGGCGGGAGGCAATGAGGACGCCGGCTGCTCCGGCGAGCATGCCGGAGACGATGAAGGTGCCCATCCTGACGCGGAGGACGTTGACGCCGGCGACGTTCGCCGCGTCGGCGCCGATGCCGATGGCATATATGCGCCGGCCGAATACCGTCTTGGCCAGGAAAAGCTGCATGATGACCAGCAGGATTGCGGCGATCCAAAAGGCGCTCGGGATGCCCAGGAAACTGCCGTAGACGATATCCGAAAAGCCCGGCGTCGTCACGCCTTGGAGAGGTACCTGTTCTGTCAGGACGATGAGCAGCCCGCTGGCGATGTTCAGCGTGGCCAGCGTGACGATGAAGTCGTTGATACCGAACTTCGTAATGAGCCATCCGTTGAACAGGCCGAATGCCGTGCCGGTGGCGACGCCCACGAGGACGCCCACCAGTGTCGGCGCCCCGCTGAGCAAAGCCCACATGGTCGTTCCGGCACTCAGCCCGGCTACCGTGCCGACGGACAGGTCGATGCCTCCGGCCACGATGACGATTGCCACCCCGACGGTAATCAGCAAGACGGGGATGGCGTTGTTAATGTAATCGGTGAGGCTTTCCGGTTGCAGGAAGACTGGCGACATCAGTTGGAACACGATGACCAGGACGATCAGGGCGACCGCGATCGGAACGCCGCTGGTCGAAAGTGTGCGGGATACGGCCCGTTGAAATTTCATCATTCGCTCCTGCCGGCGGATAGCGCCAGAATTCTGTTCTTCACGCCCTCAAAGTTTCCGGCGGCCAGTTCCTGTTGCAGCGAGGTCACCGAACCCACCAGCCGGCCTTTTTTCAGGATCAGGACACGGTGGCTGAGTTCCAGCAGTTCGGCGATTTCCGAGGCAATCACGATGGCGGCCCCGCCAGCGGCGACGAAATCGCGGATGAGGTTGTGAACCTCCACCTTGGCCGAGACGTCGATACCCTGGGTCGGTTCGTCGAAGATCAGCAGTGAGGGCTTGGTGTTCAGGCAGCGGGCCACGATGGCCTTCTGCTGATTTCCGCCGCTCAGGTTTCGAATCTTTTCCCTGACGCTTGGGGCACGGATTGCCAAGCGCTGCCGGTAGCTCTCGGCCTGGTCCATTTCATCGCGGTTTTTGACCAAAAAACCAAGCTGCGTGACGCCGCCCAAGCTGGAGATGGAGATGTTTTCGGCAACGGAAAACTCCGGCAGAATGCCCAGCTGCTTGCGGTCTTCCGGCAGCATGGCCAACCCGTGACGGTATGCCGAGCTCGAATCGCGGAGGCGCAGGGGTTGCCCGTTGAGGTGCATTGTTCCGCTGCTCATCTTGTCCAAGCCCATGATGACTCTGGCCAACTCGGTCCGCCCGGCACCGGCCAGTCCCGCTATGCCCAGGATCTCGCCCTTACGAACGGACAGCGAAATGTCCTTCAAGACGTGGCTGCGGTGCACATTCTCCAGTCGCAGCACTTCCTCGCCGGTGTCGGCCGCGGCGTGCGGCGGCGTGCCGCTGGCCGCACCGAATTCGCCGGCTGCGATTCCAAACATCATGCCAAGCAGTTCATCGACGTCCGTCTCTGCGATGGCGGCAGTCCCGGCGTTGGCCCCGTCGCGGAAGACGGTGGCGGTGTCCGCCAGACCGAACAGTTCCTCCAGGTGGTGGGTTACCCACAGCAGTGGCACGCCCCGCGCCCTGAGCTTGCGCATGTGTTCGAATAGGTGCCGCTTTTCTTCTTCTTCGAGCCCGGACGTCGGCTCGTCCAAAATCAGGACGCGGGGGTCGAAGGCCAGTGCCTTGACGATCTCCACCACACGCTTTTTCAAAGCACCGAACTCCCCAACGGGAAGCTTCAAGTCCTCAGGGGTGAGCCCGAAGTCGGCGGCGAGTTGCAAAACGCGCTCTTCCATCCCCTTGCGGTCAAGCCGGACCTTCAGGCCGAGGAATCGGGCATTGACCTCGCGGCCCAGGAAGATGTTGTCGAGTGCCGTGAGCGCCGGAACGAGCGACAGCTCCTGATGGATGGTCGTGATGCCTGCGTTGAGGGCGTCGCTGGGATGGCGGAACTGCACTTCTTCCCCGGCCAGGGTAACTGTGCCCGCGTCCGGCGAGACCACGCCGGACAGCACATTGATCAGCGTGGATTTGCCGGCCCCGTTGCCTCCCAGCAGGGCATGGATCTCGTCGGGGCGGATGTCCAGGCTCACCCCGCGCAGGGCGGTCACGCCTTGGTACTGCTTCACCACGCCCTCAACTTTGAGCAGCGGCGAATGGCCGCCAGGTTCGGTGGGATGCGCCATGGGATCGCTCCTGTTCTTGGAGGTTTGGCGGCAGGTGACGCTCGGTGTGTGAGCAACATCATGTGAAAACTCAATATAGTAATCAGTCACAACAAATGCAATAGCCTTTTTCGCTTGAGGGGCGGGGCACGGCTTCAGTCCGCAGGCCAGCGCAGGCACCGCCGTGGGTGTGTGGCCGCAAGGTGTCAGCGACTCGGCAGGGTGTGTGCGGCCTTGGGTGGGCGCTGGTCGTTGACTTGGGCCGCCGCGGCTAATATGTTGTTGCTCACTACTATTGCTTCCTGATGGGAGAGGGCAATGAGGCAACCGAGCCGCGAAGACAAGTTTTCCTTCGGCCTATGGACGGTGGGGTACACGGGGGCCGACCCCTTCGGCGGCCCTACCCGGTCGCACGTGGATGTCGTAGAAGTGGTGGAACGGCTGACGGGTCTCGGCGCCTACGGATTGACGTTCCACGATGATGACCTCTTCGCCTTCGGCAGCAGCGAGGGGGAGCGGCAGAAGCAGATCGACCGCCTGAAAGGTGCACTCGAGGACACGGGCCTTCAGGTTCCGATGGTCACGACGAACCTTTTCAGCCCCCCGGTTTTCAAGGACGGTGGGTTTACCTCCAACGACAGGGCCGTCCGGCGGTTCGCCCTTCGAAAGGTCCTGCGGAACATTGAGTTGGCCGCAGAGCTCGGGGCCCGGACTTTCGTCATGTGGGGAGGCCGCGAGGGCGCTGAGTACGACGCTGCCAAGGACGTCCGGACAGCCCTTGAACGGTACCGCGAGGCACTGGACGTTTTGGCGGCCTACGTGACCGATCAGGGGTACGACCTGCAGTTCGCCATTGAGCCCAAGCCGAACGAGCCCCGCGGCGACATCTTGCTGCCGACGGTGGGCCACGCGCTGGCGTTCATCGAAACCCTGGAGCGGTCCGAACTTTTCGGTGTCAACCCCGAGGTCGGACATGAACAGATGGCGGGCCTGAATTTCACCGCCGGCGTTGCCCAGGCGCTGTACCACGGCAAGCTGTTCCATGTTGACCTCAACGGCCAGCGGGGGGTTAAGTACGACCAGGATCTGGTCTTCGGCCATGGCGACCTGCAAAACGCTTTCTCTCTCGTGGACCTGTTGGAAAACGGCGGCCCGAACGGTGGCCGGGCTTACGACGGTCCGCGCCACTTCGACTACAAGCCGTCGCGGACCGAGGACGCCGGGGGAGTGTGGGATTCGGCTGCGGCGAACATGCGGATGTACCTGTTGCTGAAAGAGCGGGCCGCCGCCTTCCGCTCGGACCCGGAGGTCCAGGAAGCGATGCGCGCCTCCCGCGTCACCGAACTGGAGCAGCCGACCCTTGCCGATGGAGAGTCCTACGCCGAGCTGCTCCAAGACCGTTCCTCGTACGAGGATTTTGCCCCGGAGGGGTACTTTGACGGCTCCGGGTTCGGGTTCGTCAGGCTTCAGCAGTTGGCTATGGAACATCTGCTGAACGCGCGCTGAGCTGCGGAACCGTTGAGGCTCGGAACCGTTAAGGTTCTGAGCTGCGGAACCGGCGAGGTCCAGGCTCGGCCGACGTATCTGGAGGCATCATGACACTAGTCGCGGGTGTTGATTCTTCGACGCAAAGCTGCAAAGTGGTCTTCCGGGATGCCCGCTCCGGTCGGGTGGTTTCTGCGGGACGGGCCACCCATCCGGCGGGCACCGAAGTTGACCCGGAGGCCTGGTGGAGAGCGCTGCAGGCGGCGCTCGCAGAGGCGGGAGGTCTCGGCTCGGTCAGCTGCCTTTCCGTAGCTGCACAGCAGCACGGCATGGTGGCCCTCGATCAGGAGGGCCGGGTGATCCGGCCGGCCTTGCTCTGGAACGACACCCGCAGCGCGGGCGCTGCGGCTGCACTGGTGGGCGAAGTGGGCGCCGATGAATACGTGCAACGGACGGGATTGATTCCGGTGGCGTCTTTCACCGCTAGCAAACTCCGCTGGTTGCGTGACGCCGAGCCCGCCAATGCAGCAAAGGTAGCCGCGGTCGCTCTTCCCCACGACTGGCTCACCTGGCGGTTGCGCGGGTATGGGCCGGCCGCTTCCAGCCCGCTGGGGCCGGTCCTTGAAGAACTCACGACAGACCGGTCGGATGCCAGCGGTACCGGCTATTGGGATCCGGAGGCGAACCGGTACGACATGGATCTGTTCGTCTTGGCCCTCGGACATGCTGCCATCGTGCCCCGTGTCCTTCGCCCCCATGAGCCGGCGGGAAAGACGCCCGGGGGAGTCCTTCTAGGCGCGGGAGCCGGAGACAATGCCGCTGCGGCCCTGGGCCTCAACGCTTCCGGCCGGGAGGCCCTCGTTTCGATCGGCACCAGCGGAACCGTGTTCGCCTCATCCGCCGAACTGCGCCGGGACAGGACAGGTTCCGTCGCCGGGTTCGCGGACGCTGCCGGCGCCTTCCTCCCGATTGCCACCACGCTCAATGCAGCCCGCATCCTGACGTCGGTCGCCGAGGTGCTCGGCGTCGACAACGACGAGCTCTCGCGTCTCGCCCTGGAAGCTCCCGCCGCGGCCGGGGGAGCCGTCCTGGTCCCTTGGTTCGAAGGGGAACGCACCCCAAACCTGCCCAACGCGACGGGCAGTCTTCACGGGCTGTCGCTGACCGCAATGACAAGGCCCAACCTTGCGCGCGCTGCCATTGAAGGAATGCTGTGCAGTCTCGCCGGCGGGCTTGACGCGCTGCGGAAGGCCGGTGCCCTTCCCGAGCGGGTCCTTCTGATCGGCGGGGGCGCGCAGAACCGGGCCGTGCGGTCGATTGCCGCGCAGGTCTTCGATATGCCGGTCTCGGTTCCGGTACCCGGCGAGTACGTGGCCGAGGGGGCCGCGGTGCAGGCCGCCTGGGTCCTGGGCGGAGTACGCCCTGACTGGCCGCCGCACTTCGATGCGGAGCTGCGACCCGATCCGCGGCCTCTTATCCGGGACCAGTATCGCAGCCATGCCGAAGCGCAGGAGGCGTGGTTCCGCCGTCACAACGAAGGCGCGGCGTGAAGAAGCAGGCAGGCGCCGGCAGCCAGGAGACGGGACCGGTCCTCGCCAATGCGCGCAGCACGCGCCTGACACTCGACTGCTACGGTGCCAGGATCGTTGAACTGCTCCTGCCGGACAGGGGCGGCAAGCTCGAAAACGTGGTGCTTGGGTTCGACTCTGTGGATGACTATCGCCGCCACGCGGACTGCTACTTAGGGGCCACGATCGGCCGGACAGCGGGCCGCATCCCGGGCGGCCGGTTTTCCTCGGCAGGGGTCACCTTTCCCGTTGCCGCGAACGAGGGACGGAACCACCTTCATGGAGGACCCAGCCGAAGTTTCGACCGCGTCCTGTGGTCCCGTTCGGATGCGTCCCCGGAACGGGCGCAGGACGACTTTGTCAGTCTGGACTACCGCAGCCCCGAAGGCGAAGAAGGCTATCCCGGAAACCTCTCCGCGCGGGTTAGCTACTCACTCTCCGAAGCCAACGAGCTGTCGATTCTCTTCACGGCCAGGGCCGACGCGGACACCCCGGTCAATATGACCAATCACGCTTACTGGAATATGGACGGAGACGGGGCGAGGCCTGTCACCGATCAGCAGCTGATGGTTGACGCGGATTACATCCTGGCGACGGACTGGGAACGCATTCCGACAGGCAGCCACCTGCCTGTCGCCGGGTCGCCCTTCGACTTCCGCAAGCTAAGGCGGATCGGAGCCTTCCTGCCGAAGTCGGGCACCGAGCCGTGGCCGGGCATCGACAACACGTTCCTGTTCAATCCGGGCAGGGACAACACCAAGCCCGCGGCAGTACTTTATTCTCCGGAAACCGGACGCCTCATGGAGCTCTACACCACGGAGTTCTGTCTTCAGGTCTATACAGCGAACCGGCTGCCTCCGCTGGTCGGCCGCGGGGGAACCTTGTACGGGCCCGGCAGCGGCATATGCCTCGAACCCCAAAAGATCACCGATACCAGCCGTTTCCCCGACTTTCCGTCCGTGGTCCTTCCGGCCGGAACGGAGTACCGGCATCTCAGCCGATACCGTTTCTCGACAGCGTGAGCCGATCAAGCAGAAGCGGCCCCTCGTCGGGATACGCGACGCCCCTGTCAGGCGACGAAGGAGTAGGCAGCGGGGTCGGCCAGGAGGTCTGCAAATACCAGTTCAGCCGCGCCGACCATGAGAAGATTGGCGCCCAGCTGAGGTCGGGAAATGTGAACACTTTGGCGTGAAACCGGCAGCGATTCCCGGGAGACGAGGTGCTCCAGCCGCTCCGGATCGGCTGCATGCAAGGAACCCAGAAAGCCGCCCAGAATGATCAACTCCGGATTCAGGATGTTGATTGCGTTGCCCAGGGCAATGGCGAGGTATTCCTGCTGCCGGTCAACAACAGCCCGAACCTCGGCAGAAGTGGATGAAAGCAGCGCCTCCTCCAGTTCGTCCACGTCCGCGGATGCCAATCCGAGGGCGGCAAGCAGGGCATCGCGGGTAACTTCGGATTCCAAGGTGCCTCGGGCGTGCGCGGTGTCAAGCCCTCCGCCGCTTCTGATCCGGGTGTGGCCCAGCTCCCCGGCATGACCGGCGACGCCTGTCACGGCGTGGCCTCCGCTGATGATGCCGCCACCGATGCCGCTGGCCCCGCCGTTGAGGTAAATCATGTCGCTGACCCGTCGGGCGGACCCAAAGGTCCTTTCGGCGAGAGCACCAAGGCTCGCATCGTTGGCGGCTTTCACGGGATACCCGGTGGCAGCGGCCAGCATCTCGGCAATCGGTTCATCGGTCCACTCCAGGTGCGGGGCCAGCCGCACGAGCCCGTCCCGCGTCCTCACCAAACCCGGGACAGCGACGCCGATCCCTGCGATCCGGGTCCCGTCAGTCTTCATTCCTTCGATGATCGCCGCACTGATGTTGACCGCTTCCCGGACGCTGGGGGCCCTGTCCGTTTCATAGCGGACCCGTTTCTGGACAACGCCGCCCAGGCAGACGGCACCGACGGTCACCGCGTCGATCTCGGGATTGACCGCGATCGCCACTGTCGCCGGGTTGGGGCGCACCACGGCACTCGGCCGCCCGACACCGTTACTTGAGTCGGGGCTCGTTTCCAAGACCAGTCCGAGCTCGGCAAGCTCGCCGACCAAGGCACCGATTGTCGACCTGTTCAGCCCTGTTTTCCGGGTCAGCTCGGAGCGGGGAACGGGGCCGGCATGATGCACGAACTGAAGAATGGTTGAGAGGTTATGCCGGCGAATGCTGTCGAGGTTGTTCCCAGCCCGCGGGGCCGGCAGCGGCCGCCCGTGGCTGGTGCCAACCTGCGCGTCTGATGAATTCAACCAAGCCTCCCTGGATTCTGGACAAGAAACAACTGCGTAACTTATCGTTCAACCGCAGGCTACTCCATCCCCATTGCTCCCAATTGTTAATTCCTTGAACAAATTATGGCACAAGAGTAATCTTCCGGTATGTTGAACGCCCAAGGCCCTCCGCGGCCTGTCCGCACCGGCTTGGTGGGCTACGGGCTGGCCGGAAAAGTCTTTCATGGGCCCTTCCTCGGCGCCCTTCCGGAGTTCTCCCTGGACGTCATCGCGACGGCCCACCCGGAACGGAGGCTGCAGGCCGCCAAGGACCATCCCGCTGCAGAGATTGTTGCAGACGCCAACGAAATGCTGGCGGGGGGCCTGGATCTGGAATTGGTGGTGCTAGCCGGCCCTCCCCACACCCATGTGGATCAAGCGCTGGCAGCACTGGACGCGGGCTTGGCGGTGATCGTGGACAAGCCCTTCGTGCCAACGGTCGGCGACGGCGAGCAACTGATAGAACGGGCAGAACGCGTCGGGAAACCCCTGATCGTGTTCCAGAACCGGAGGTGGGACGGGGACTTCCGAACGGTGCGGAAGATGCTGGCCGAGGGGCATCTGGGACGGGTCTATCAGTTTGAATCGAACTTTGAGCACTGGGCGCCCAAAGTCGTTGACCGCTGGCAGGATACGACGCCTCCGCACCTGGCCGGCGGGATCACGTTTGATCTGGGCAGCCACCTCATAGACCAGGCCTTGGTGCTGTTCGGTCCGGTTGAAGAGGTCCGTGCCGACGTGCGCACCGTTCGTGATGGCGGCGGCAACGACGACGTCAGCCTCATTGAGCTATTCCACTCGAACGGCGTGCATTCGCGGCTCTGGATGAGCCGGGTGGCGGCGCAAGCCGGACCCCGCTTCCGCGTTCTGGGGACCGAAAGCGCCTATGTCAGCTATGGCCTGGACGGCCAGGAACCGGCCTTGGCGGCGGGGGCAGTCCCAACTGATCCAGGGTTCGGCGCCGAGCCCGAAAGCACGTGGGGCACGCTCGGCATCCGGGCGCCGGGCCATCCCGCCCCCATTGCGGTGCCGACCGAACGAGGCGACTACCTTGGGTTTTACCGGGCTGCGGCTCTGGCGGTCCGGGGAAGCGGGCCCATCCCGGTTAATCCCCGGGAGGCTTTGGAGGTCGTCCGGGTGATCGAACGAATCCATCAGTTGGCGAAGCCCGGCTAGGGATGCTGCGGGCGTGTCGCTTCCGAAGACCTTGTCCCGCCGTCAAAGAACGGAAAACCCCGCCTGACCGGGCTTTCGCCAATCAGACGGGGTTTGTCTGTGCACCCCCCGGGACTCGAACCCGGAACCCATTGATTAAGAGTCAATTGCTCTGCCAGTTGAGCTAGAGGTGCAGCTGTCGGTGAGGGGCCGGCGCCGGTTTCCCGGGCGCTTTCTCCCTCGCAACGACATGTAACTCTAGCAGGACTTTTCCGCGAATGTGAAATTGAGGCGGCCTTTGTCGCCTACTTCACAGAAACCGCCAGCATCCGGTCCTCGTCGGTGCCGTTGGTGAGTACCCAGAGCCGGCCGTCCGGGGCAGCGGCCACGTCGCGCAGCCGGCCGTATTCTCCTTCGTAAAAGGCCTCGGGCTCTCCGGCCTCGGTGCCGTCGAGCTCCACCCGCCAGAGCCGCTGGCCGCGCAGCGCGGCGATCCACGCCGTCCCGTCCACCAGGGCCATGCCGCTGGGGGAGGCCTCGGCCGTGGACGGCCAGACCACCTTGGCGTCGATGAACCGCTCGTCGCCGGGGGCTCCGGTAACGTCCGGCCAGCCGTAGTTGCCGCCGGGCTCGATCAGGTTCAGCTCGTCGTCCCGGTCGGGGCCGAACTCCGTAATCCAGAGCCTGCCGTCGGCGTCCCACGCCAGCCCCTGCACATTGCGGTGGCCGAAGCTGTAGACCGGGCTGTCGCCGAAGGGGTTGCCGGGGGCAGGGTCGCCGTCGGGCGTGACCCGTAGGATCTTGCCGCCCAGAGAGGAGAGATCCTGGGAGCGGGAGGAATCGGCGGCGTCGCCGGTGGCGATGTACAAGTAGCCGTCCGGGCCGAACTTGAGCCGCCCGCCGTTGTGGATCCCGGCTTTGGGAATGCCCGTGACGATTTCCTGCCCGTCGCTGAGCCGGCCGTCGTCCCAGCGGTAGCTGAGAACCCTGTTGTCCTCCGGCGAGGTGAGGTAGACGTAGAGCCGGGCGTCGGCGTCGAAATCGGGGCTGGGCTCCAGCCCCAGCAGGCCGGCCTCGCCGGTGGTTTCCAGCGCGGAGTCCACGGGCACGGCGGCAACCGTTTCGCCGTCGACCACGTGTTTGATCAGGCCGGTGTCGTTCTCGGAAATGAGGGCACTGCCGTCGGGCAGTACGGCTATGGACCACGGTTCGGCCAGGCCCGAGGCTGCCGCTTCCACGTCCGGGCTGGTAGCGGCGCCGCCGCTACTGTCCGGCCGGCCGCTGCCGCCGACGCTGCAACCAGCCAAAACGGCCGCCAGCGCTACGGCCAGGGCCAAGGGGGCAAACCGAAGCGGCAGGATGCGCCGATCCGCTTGGTCGTCCATCCGTCAGCCTCGTTTCCGGTCCGCTCCGTTCCCATCCTCGGCCTCCACGGACGGTTCGATGACCGCCTCGCCCGCGTAACCGAGCCATTCGGTCTCATCGTAGAGCGGTTTCTCCGTGACCGCCGCCTGCTCCGCTGCCGCGTCCTCGACATCGGCCGGCACCGGCTCGTCCGCGCCGAAGCCGCCGGCAGCCGACGTGCCGGTGTCGCCCGGGGACTCCGGCATGGTCTCCTCCACCATCAGGTCCTCGTCGAATGCCCGCGGCGTGCGGCCGGTCGTTGGGTTCCCGCTGGCAGTGCCGGAGGGGGCGTGCATCAGGTTCGACGGCGTGGGGGCGGCCTCGGAGGGGGCGTGCATCAGGTTCGACGGCGTGGGGGCGGGTCCGGAGGGGGCGTGCGCCGGATTCGCCGGCGCGGAGGCGGCCAGGGATCCGGCCTTCGTGGAGCGGGACTTGCGGCTGAACAACCGGCACAGCAGGGCGGTCGCGAGGGTGGCTGCGACGGCGGTCCTGATTCCCCATCTCCGGTCCATGGCCTTCACCTTCGGTTGATGGTTGTGCTGCATCCGGTCCCGACGTTACGTGCGGGACACGGCAGTGTCTATAGCCTCCCGTGGCCGGTTCCGTCTCCGAAAACGTGAGGTGGACCGGCAGGTTGAGGCGATGCTTTGCAGGCCCGGGGCGGGCCGCTAGGCCCGGAAGATCAGCTCCGCCATGAAGCTGTGGAAGTCGGGCTGGTCTTCGGACTGGTCGATCGTGTGGCCCTCGGCGGGCAGCCTGCCTTCGGCCTGGACGCCGAACCGGAACGTCCTGCCGGTGCTGGTGCCCACTTCGTATTCCCCGCCGCCGAGCTGGACTGCGTGGGACATGTTGGTCATGTTGATCGCGACGGGGGTGCCGCCGGCCGTCAGCGCGGAGCCGTCGAACGGCGCGATGACCAGTTCCTGCGGCCGCCAGCGGTAACCGATCACGTAAAAGTCTTCGGTCCCGCCCTGCGTCCGGTGCGCATCGTCCTGGCGGCCGCTGGCGAAGACGAGGTTGTAGTCGCCGTAGTTGGGAATCTGGGAGTCAAAGATGGCGCTAAGCGCGTCCTTGAGTTCGTCGCTGGTGGGCATGTGGCCTTCGGAAGGTGCGTAATCGGGCGGGAGTGCTGGGCGCCTGCGGCGCCGGAAGCGCGGGGCGCTGCCGTCAGCCTAAGGAACCGGACCCACAAAAAAGCGCCTGGCCCATGTGGTGCCCGGCGCTTGATTGTAAAGGTGGAAGTCAGACGGCGTCGACCGCTTTCACCGGCATGGCCGAATGGTCGGTCTCCCACGTGTGGCTGCGGGGAACCGGGCCATGGTCGCGGCGGACAACGACGGCGAGGCGCGCCAAGACGGCGGCCATCCCTACTGCGGTCAGGGCAACTGAGACTGTCATGCCGCTATTGTCAACCGGGGCAACCGTCAAGTTCAAGCTAACGTTACTTACCTCACTATGTAGTATCTCTTTATGGACATGAGGCGGCTGCAGATTTTGCGGGAACTGGGCGACCGCGGGTCAGTCGTCGCCACCGCCGCTGCGATGAAGATCACAGCCTCGGCCGTCTCCCAGCAGCTGAAGGCGCTGCAGAAGGAGGTGGGCGTCACGCTGGTGGAGAAAGCCGGCAGGGGAGTGCGGCTGACCGAGGCCGGGCTGGCCATGGCAGCAGCCGCCGCGGACGTCTCCGCGGCGATGGAGCGGGCGCAGGCCACCGTGGACGGCTACCGCAGCGGCTGGCAAAACCAAATCCGTGCCGCGTTCTTTCCCAGTGCGGCGGAAATGTTCCTGCCGGGCCTGATGTACCGGCTGCAGGACATCGAGGGGCTGCACTTCGACCCCTGCCTGGAAGACCCGTCCGTCGAGGGGTTCCTGCCGCTGGCGGCCGACTACGACCTGGTGCTGGCCCACAGCCAGCAGGGCGTTGAGGCCTTCGCCCGCAACGGCATCACCGTGCTGCCGTTGCTGGACGAACCACTGGACGTGGCCATGCCCGCCGGCCATCCGCTGGCGGCACTGGACGTCCTCCGGCCCGAGGACGTGGTGGACCACCCGTGGATCGGCGTCCCGCAGGGCTTTCCCTTCGAGCAGGTGCTGCGCCAGATCGAAGCGCGCACCGGCAGGCTCGCCAAGCGCACCACACGCTACGCCGACCTGCGCGTGATGGAGGCCATGGTGGCCGCCGGGCACGGGCTCGCCGTGGTCCCGCGCTTTACCTCCCGGAAGGCGCAGTCCACCCGCGGCTTCGTGATGCGCCCGCTGGAGGGGATCCGCGCCCGCCGGACCATCGTGGTGCTGGCCCGCAGCGACGTGGCCGAGCGCAGCAGCGTGCACCGCGTGATCGGAATGCTGCAGCAGGAGGCGGCGGCGATCGCCAGCCAGCAGGGCTGAGGGC
>NZ_JBNHGF010000005.1:0-38395 GCF_059091005.1 Arthrobacter sp. Y3223164 | reverse complement strand
CCCGGCCGGGAGCTCCGCCGATTCGGGCAGCCCGCCGGCCGCGGTCAGCGGCCTGCTCCAGACGGTGCTGCGCGCGTTGTTGACGATGAGCTGTCCCGGGTTGTCCGGCAGGGCTTCGGAAATCTCCCGGATGCCCGCCCGGGCAGCCTCCTCCAACACCTCGTCCTGGAGGCCGCCGACGTGTTCCCACCCGGACCGCGGCGGCAGCACACCCGTCCAGGATTCCGTCACGGTCGTGGGCGGAAGGGCAAGGCCGGTTTCCTCGTTCCCCATCCTGGCCAGCCGGTCTCCGACCGAGGCCAGCGTGACGGTCTCCTCGACGGCGGCCGGCGCCGCCAGCGGCATGACCCGCAGCCCCAGGATCGTCGGCGTCGCCTCGCCCAGAATCCGCGGCCGCATCAGGCACACGTAGGCCGCCAGCACGCTGCCGAAGGCCTGCAGGTGGATGGCGCCGTCACCGGCGGCACGGGACCGGCTGACGAAGGTCTTCAAGTCGGCCGCGACCTGGACATCGGACAGCTGCAGGACGGGTGTTCCGGAGGACATCATTTTGCGGCCTCTTCGGTCGTACCGGCCGCGCCCGCACTGTTGCGGAACGGAACCGGCGGCCCGGCCCACAGCTGCAAGGCGGCGCGGTACGCGTCCGGCAGCGGCACCGGCCTTCCCGTCGCCGCAGCAACTAGCACCATGGTCGAGGCGCCCAGGGCATGCACGGTGCCGCATTCCCCGGTGTCGGCATCCACGACGGCGTAGCCCAGGTCGAAGCTCGAAGAACCGATCCTCGTCACCCAGACGCCCACGTGCACCGGCTCGGTCCGGTAGTCCAGCGGTACGCGGTACTCGACTTCCTGCCGTCCCACCAGCGTCTGGTTCCCGTCGCCGCCCAGTTCACGCAGGGTCGCACCCGGGTCGTGGCCGGCGGTAGCCGGCAGCTCCGGCCGAAGCTGGTGCAGCAGCACCCGGGCCGTTTCCAGATAGCCCAGGTAGGTCACGTTGTTCACGTGGCCGTAGGAATCAATGTCGCTGAACCTCAGCTGGATCGGAAACCTCGGGGCATGGTGCGGAACGGTAGGCATGATGCCATCCTCTCAAAGCACGGGAGCCGCAACTAACCCGCTGCTGGCTCACCGGAGTGCCCCGGCTTCCAAGGGCGCCCCGGAGTTGAGCGGTTGAGCGGTGCCAACTACTGTCGGAGGTGTTCGTACCCGCGGGTAATCGGCAAGGAGACTACATGACCGCCATCGAGGAACACGTCGATCCGACGGCGGTGCTGCTGGAGCTGTTGGACCTCTCCGATGCCGACGGCGCGAACACGGACGAGGAGATTTTCGTCGGCGTTTCCGAAAAGCAGCCGCGCGGCCGGGTCTTCGGCGGCCAGGTGCTGGCACAGTCGGTCATCGCGGCCGTACGGACCGTGGAACCGGACCGGCCCATCCACTCCATGCACGGGTACTTCCTGCGTGCCGGCGACGCCGACCTGCCGATTACCTTCGGCGTCGAACGGCTGCGCGACGGCCGTTCGTTCTCCGCCCGCCGCACCCATGCCTACCAGAACGGCGTGCCGATCCTGTCCATGATCGCCTCGTTCCAGACCCCGGCCGAGGGGCTCGAACACCAGGAAGACTTCCCGGACGGAATCCCGGACCCGGAAACCCTGCCGAGCACCGCAGATCTGCTCGGCAAGGTGGACCACCCGGTGGCCCGGCACATGGCCTACCACCGCCCGTTCGACGTCCGCCATGTCCAGGACGCCCTCTATGTCCAGGCCAAAGGCGAACGCCAGGCGGTCAACGCAGTCTGGATGAAGACCAAAGGGCCGCTGCCCGACGACCAGGGTCTGCACCGTGCCGCGCTGGCCTTCGGCAGCGACTACACGCTGCTGGAACCCATCCTGCGCCAGCACGGCGTCAGCTGGGTCACGCCGGGCATGAGCGTCGCCAGCCTGGACCACGCCATGTGGTGGCACCGGCCGGTGCGGGTGGACGACTGGCTGCTCTACGTCCAGTCCTCCCCCAGTGCCTCCGGCGCGCGCGGCCTCGCGGTCGGCAAGATCTTTAACCGGGCCGGCGAACTGGTCGCCACCGTCGCCCAGGAAGGCATGATCCGGATTCCGTAAGCCGGAGTCGCCCGCCCGACGGGCGACAGCGAACCGGCCAAAGAGAACGGCCGGGCTCCGTAGCGGGGCCCGGCCGTTCTCTTTGTCCGTGCTAGTCGCGGGTCAGGCGGCGGTGCGTGACCCGGTGCGGCTTGGCCGCGTCCGGGCCGAGCCGCTCGACCTTGTTCTGCTCGTAGGAGTCGAAGTTGCCCTCGAACCAGTACCAGTTCGCCGGCTCTTCCTCGGTGCCCTCGTAGGCCAGGATGTGCGTGGCCACCCGGTCCAGGAACCAGCGGTCGTGCGAGACCACCACGGCGCAGCCGGGGAATTCCAGCAGCGCGTTTTCCAGGCTGGAGAGCGTTTCCACGTCCAGGTCGTTGGTCGGCTCATCGAGCAGCAGCAGGTTGCCGCCCTGTTTCAGGGTCAGCGCCAGGTTCAGCCGGTTGCGCTCACCGCCGGAAAGCACGCCGGCCTTCTTCTGCTGGTCCGGGCCCTTAAAGCCGAACGCGGAGACGTAGGCGCGGGACGGCATTTCGACCTGGCCGACCTGGATGTGGTCGAGCCCGTCGGAGACGACCTCCCACAGGGTCTTATTCGGGTCGATGCCGCCGCGGGACTGGTCCACGTAGGAGATCTTGACGGAATCGCCGATCTTCAGCTCCCCGCCGTCCAGCGGTTCGAGTCCGACGATCGTCTTGAACAGGGTCGTCTTGCCGACGCCGTTGGGGCCGATCACGCCGACGATGCCGTTGCGCGGCAGCGAGAAGGACAGGTCCTTGATCAGCTCGCGGTCGCCGAAGCCCTTGAACAGGTCCTTGGCCTCGATGACCAGCTGGCCGAGCCGCGGACCCGGCGGGATCTGGATCTCTTCGAAGTCCAGCTTCCGGGTGCGCTCGGCCTCGGCAGCCATTTCCTCGTAGCGGGCCAGACGGGCCTTGGACTTGGTCTGGCGGCCCTTGGCGTTCGACCGCACCCAGTCCAGTTCCTCGGTCAGGCGCTTGGCCTGCTTGGCGTCCTTCTTGCCCTGGATTTCGAGCCGGGCGCGTTTCTTCTCCAGGTACGTGGAGTAGTTGCCCTCGTACGGGTAGAGGTGGCCGCGGTCCACTTCGGCGATCCATTCGGCCACATGGTCGAGGAAATACCGGTCGTGGGTCACGGCGAGGACGGCGCCCGGGTAGGACTTCAGGTGCTGCTCGAGCCACAGCACGCTTTCGGCGTCGAGGTGGTTGGTGGGCTCGTCGAGCAGCAGCAGGTCGGGCTTCTGCAGGAGCAGCTTGCACAGTGCCACGCGGCGCCGCTCACCACCGGAGAGCACGGTCACGTCGGCGTCGCCCGGCGGGCAGCGCAGCGCGTCCATGGCCTGCTCCAGCTGGGAGTCGATATCCCACGCGTCGGCCGCGTCGATGGCCTCCTGCAGCTTGCCCATTTCCTCGAGCAGCGCGTCGTAGTCAGCATCCGGGCTGGCCATCTCTTCGGAAATCTCGTTGAAGCGCTGGATCTTGCCGTAGATTTCGCCGACGCCTTCCTGGACGTTGCCCAGGACGGTCTTCTCCTCGTTCAGCGGCGGCTCTTGCAGCAGGATGCCGACGGTGTAGCCGGGGCTGAGCCTGGCTTCGCCGTTGGAAGGGGTGTCCAGGCCGGCCATGATTTTGAGGATCGTGGACTTGCCCGCACCGTTGGGGCCGACGACGCCGATCTTGGCGCCGGGGAAGAACGACATGCTTACGTCGTCCAGAATGACTTTGTCGCCAACGGCCTTGCGGGCCTTGGACATCGTATAAATGAATTCCGCCATGCCCTCAAGGCTAGTCGCTGCGCGCCACGATCACATACTCTGCCGCACCGCATCCCCCCTGTCCCGGCGGCTCGGACCCCCTGGCAACACATCAACTCGCCCGGGGTAGCTGTGCCTCCTCCTGCCGGTCCTCGTCGGCGTGTCCGCCGCTGCCGCCCAGGCCTGGCTCGAGGCCGAACTCTCCGTCCGTTGGACCCCCGGCGCCGGCACCGGCCAAGGCCATCGCGCGGTAGTCGGCGCCGCCCTGCCCGGCGTCAGCGGCTTCGCGCGATGCAGCCGGCACAGCGATCTTGGTGAACGAGGCAGAGCCGCGGCGCAGGTCGTGGCCCACCGTGTCGGCGTCGATCTCGGGAGCGGTGCCGCGCCTCCCGTCTTCGGTGGACCACTGCCGCAGCTTGAGCTTGCCGCTGACCACCACCGGATCGCCCTTGGCCAGGCTGCGCCACAGGTTCTCCGCCAGGCCCCGGAACGCTTGAACGGTGTACCAGTTGGTCTGCCCTTTGACCCATTCGCCGGTCTCCCGGTTCAGCCAGTCCCCCGAGCAAGCCAGCCGGAACTCCGCCACGGCATCACCTCCGTGCGTGCGCCGCTGCTGCACCTCGGTACCGACCGTCCCGCGCACCGTAATGTAGTCGCTCATGCTCTTCTCCCGTCCGCTGTAGCGCCGGCGCCCTGCCGACACCATCGAGCCTCGCGGCTCCAGCACCTGCGGTGAAGCGGTCCACGCGGCATGTGCACCGCGGCGCCGGGCGGTGTCCTTGTGGAGGGCGGGTGTGAGCAGCGTCTCCATCAGACGGCGGCCGTGCCGGGAACCGTCCGCGGGCAGGTATCGTTACCTATCCGTAATAATCTCCGACCGGATTAGGTATCAAATGGCTGACGACTCCGCTGCCGACGACAAGCGCACGCCGCTTCTCGGACTAAGTGGCACCCAAACTATTGGCTCGGCGCTGGCCGCGGTAACCTCCGCATTGGTGGGGTCCTTTCTCGGCGTCGCCGGAACGCTGATCGGCGCCGCGGTTGGCTCCGTCGTCGCCACCGTTGGCGCCGCCCTCTATGCCCGGACGCTGAGTTCGGCCGCCACTGTGGCCATGAAGAAAATCCCTAAGGCTCGAATGAGCGCCCTGCGGAACGTCGAAAAGGTGGCCGCCAGCGCCCCGTCCGAACCGATCGAACCGCAGCCTAAACCCGCCCGAAAGCCCATCGCCCCGATGACGTGGGTCAAGGTTGGACTGGCCAGCGCCGCGGCTTTCGCCATCGCGATGGTCAGCATCACCGCGGTGGAGCTCAGCACCAGCCAGCCGATTTCAAGCCTGGTCTCCTCGACTACGGGTATCGACCATGCCTCAAGCGCCCACAAGACGACCCTTGGCACCCTGGGCGGAGACCAGGAGGCCACGGATCAAACGGACAAGCCGGCCAAGCAGGACGAGGAGCCCGCGAAGACTGGAGATGGCGACGCCGACGACGCCGTGACCACGGACGATCCCTCGGTCGGCGGCAACAGCTCAACCGAGAGTGAAGAGCCGGGAAGCGGCGGATCTAACGGCACCGAACAGGGCCCAACTCCTGCCCCGGAAACAAGCCAGACTGCCGAGCCTGCCCCGCAACCGAGTCAGGCACCGGAGCCGAGCCAGACACCGGCACCGGAAGACATCCCGGAACAGGGCTTGGATGGGCAGGGCGGCACGGTCGATGGTGGCGCCGACACCGGAACCGGCCAGTAGCAAGTACCTTCCGCGGCTGGGCGCCCGCCGGACGCCCAGCCGCGGAAGTCTGTGCCCGCCCCGACGGCGCAGCCTGGGCGACGGCGACGGGGCGGAACGGGGATTAGAACAGTACGTCCTTCTTCCCAGTGGCACTGCGTCGCACCTCTAGGCGACGATGGATCCCTACGGCCGCCGCCACCCGCCCATATACGCCTCGTTCAGTGAGGAGTCGACAGTCTACTGATGCAGAGCACAAGCGACGAGACGGTAGCCTTAACTCTTGCTATAGAAAAACGTCCGCGTGCGCACGCGATCACACACGGACTGTAGAAGATGCACAGCAAAGCAGATGCACAGAACCTTCGGAATTTCGCGCAGCGCTATCCTTCTGTCCGACAGCTAGATGTACTGGGTCAGGACGTTGCTTGCACGGAGAATAGGCGGAGATGGTGCAAGCCTTGCTGCAAGCGCTGGCGCTCAAAGCAAGGCTGTCCAAAGGCTCGCGGCCCGGCGATCCGCGGGATACCACTGAAGACATTCGCTCAGGTGTTCGAAGGAGAGCTTCATGGAGGCGCCGCGCCTCGAACGAATTGCTAGACTAAGCATCGGCCGCATTGGTGTCCATGACAGCAGGCACCAACTAGACACGAGATTGGACAACAAACGGCCGCCAGCCTCGGTAGCTCAGCGGATAGAGCAGGAGCCTTCTAATCTCTTGGTCGCAGGTTCGATTCCTGTCCGGGGCGCTTGGAAAGGATGGATCAGTGCAGGGACCCTTTGAACCCAGTCTTGCGTGATGCTCTAATACGTGACGCAGGCGACCGGCGCCCCCCGCGATGGATGGCTTTATACTGTTGTCCGCCCGAATACTTGGTGGCTCTAATCGTGGAGATATGCCTGTCCAAGCCCGTCACCGAATGGCGGGCGCTTCCTCCGGGAACAGCCCGCCATCCATGACATTTACATAGCTGGAAGACAAGTGCCCGATATCTAACGCTTGAATACCAGCCAACGCCAGATCGACCGCGAGGATGGATCCGGCCGGGCCGAGGGAAACGATGACCAAGTCTGGACGGCTGTCGACCACCTTTTGAGTGATGCGCGGCAGGTCAATAAAGGCGTTTGTCGGTGTCGAATGCTCGAAGCTCCACCGTGTGAGGTTGTTGAACAGTGCCGGATGCAAGTCGAATCGCGACCCTTCGCCAGTAACGATGAGCGCATGCCGACCCTCCCATAATGAGCGCCACTCATCCACGATCGCTTGCCCCACAGCCTCAAAAGCGAGGGGCCGAGAAACGTGGCTATCACCTATCCGCTCGAACTGCAACACAAAATTCTTGACCATCGGCCAAGTATCAGCGAGCACGCCAGTCCAGTGAGTGTTCCGGAAGACGTGCGGGAACCCGACAAGGATCTTGTCTTGGTGGGCCGCAGCCCGGCGCAGCGAACCGAACAAGGCGTCCTGCAACTGCGGGGAGTTCCGCTGGAACTTGATGTTGTACTCAAGTTTCTGCATCATCCAGAACTCGCCGTCACCGAATCGGGCGAAACTCAAGCGCTCTTTACGCACCCGTTCAAGCGTCTCGAGGAACGACAGTTGGCGCTTAACCAGCGTCTCTTCAACCTCACCGAAGAGGGACGTTGCGGCGAGTTTCAAGATTGCCTCTGTTGCCGCCTTAGTCTTCATCGTTTCGGCGCGGAGCGTGCGTATCTCGCGAATCAGTTCGTCCGCTTTCTTATCGTCCACTGACGAAACCCGCCTGCCCGAAGTTGGCTGCAAACCCGTTTAGAACCTCATCGGCAACGTGGTCAGCGGCGTCAGTTGCGCGCAGCATTTGCCGCGTTTCTACAAAGTCAGCGATCAGATTCAAAAGTTCGCGGGATTCCATGAGCCATGACTCTACCGCAACAGCCACCTCCGCATTGTTCTCGGACCAGCAATGCAGGCACTACGTATGGGGCCCATGATGATTAACAGCTTGCCGTAAACGTACACTCGAGACACTATCCCCGGTGGGTCTCGTAGCCCTGCTCGTACCCCTGACGTTCTTCGAGCGCGTCGCACTCAAGGCGGAGTCCGCGGGCTGAACGAGGGAAAGCAAAGTGAGGAGTTACACCCGACACTTTCGCTGCTGCCTCGTCAAGCCTGTAGCGAGCTTTCTGGTAGTGCGGCAGGGGAAACAGTTGCGTTGCTCGTAGTCCTTCCACGCAGGTATAGGAGGGTATCCCTTCAGCCCCCCCGCAACTGGCAGGGTTCTGAAGGCGTTGCTCAACTTTCGACCGTCGCTAACAGCCCCCTAATCTCTCTGTCCCAGGTTCGAATCCTGTCGGGGCGCGCACACTGACTCGCTCGACGCTATTGCGACCAGCGTCCCCGAGACGGTATATGAGCGGGGCCATCAGCACCGATTTGTGCGCTTGCGCTGCTGCCCTCTCGCCGCGCCGGTCAACGGCACCGTGCGGCGGCTAGGGAAAGTTGCAAGCGGCACCCGCGGCTTGTCCTAGCCAGACTGACACACAGGCTACGTCGGATAGACGGTGAGCCGAGCCTTCCGGCCTCGCCAGTGCCGCTTCGGCGAACCCTTTGCCGGCTCCGAGGAAACACGCGCGCTCCAGGTCCCTTTCCTCTAGCCTACTGCTAACGTTTAACCCGATCGCCCTTGAGCCAAAGCTTCGGCAATGCTGAACGAACGCCGCGGCTCCCTTGACCAGCCTTACGTGCCCTAGCGTCCGGAGCATTCCATGCCCAGCTTCCGCAGCCCCTCAATATTCCCCGGCAGCCGACAGCAGGCAAAAGCACGCCTAGCCGGTGCCATCGCCCTCGTCCTGGCGGTAGGTCTCCTGATGGCCCCGGCGGCAACTGCCCAGGACCTCCAGCCACCCAATGCCGAGTTAGTGCCGGTGTCCGAGAGGGCCACCTTGGAGTCACCTGTCGCCTCTGGCCTGGAAACGGCGACGCCTTCACCCTCGGTGCGGGCTTCCACAGATGAGAGCGCTACGCCAACGCCGGGCTTGGATATGTCCCTGTCGGATGAAGCCCCCGCGCCGTCCTCCCCGGTTGAGGGCGCCCAAAGTTTGTCAACAGAAACCAGCCAACCCGCGACCCCGGCAGATAAGCCCGAATCCGTCGAAGTCCCCATCGAGGAGCTTAGCCAGGAACAACTCCTTGAGCTCCTGAAGACCCTGCAGGGCGAACACGGCGCCGACATGGGCCAAGGGCTCCAGCAGCGCCGGGAACGCGAGCGGGAGCTGGAACAGCCGGAAGTGCTGGCAGAACTCGACGCCCAACTGGAAGTCCTCGACATCGAACGAACCAGCATTCTGGCACCCGCGGCGCTCCCCTCGTTCAGCCGAACCAAGTGGAAACCCAGCGGGGTCCAGGGCATGGACGTCAGCAGTCACCAGCCCAACGTCAACTGGAAAACCGAGTGGAACTACGGGGCCAGGTTCGCTTACGTGAAGTCAACCGAGGCCTTGTCGTACAAGAACCCGTTGTTCCCGTCGCAGTACGCCGGTTCCTATAACGTCGGCATGATCCGGGGTGCGTACCACTTCGCCATCCCCAACGTCTCGTCGGGCAAGGCGCAGGCTGACTACATGGTCAACAACGGCGGCGGCTGGTCCGCCGATGGAAAGACACTGCCGCCCCTGCTGGACATCGAATACAACCCCTATCCGGAACTGGGCAACACCTGCTACAGCATGTCCCCGACGGCCATGGTCAACTGGATCAAGGACTTCTCGAACACCATCAAGGCCCGCACCGGCCGCCTCCCGGCCATCTACACCACCGCGGACTGGTGGAACAAGTGCACCGGCAACAGCACGGCCTTCAAGAACCACCCGCTGCACGTCGCGCACTACACCACCGGAACGCCCTGGCTGCCGGCTGGATGGAATTCCTACGACATCTGGCAGTACAGCTCAACGGGCCCCTACTCGGGCGACTCGAACGTGTGGCGGGGTTCCTACACCGACCTGCAGAACTTCGCTTACAACCGGACCGTCACGTGGGATCGCACGCAGCGCTACGCTGCACCGGGCGACTTGGACCGGGACGGCAACGGCGACCTGGTTTCCCGCCGGCCGGACGGTTCGCTCTGGTTCTACCCCGGCAACGGCGCTGGCGGTTTCAAGGCGCCGTCCCGCATCGGCGACGGCTGGCATATCTACAATCTCCTGATCGGCACAGGGGACTATAACGGAGACGGACTGAACGACCTGCTGGCTCGCCAGACTGACGGGTCGTTGTGGTTGTACGAGGGCAAGGGGAACGGTGACTTCCAGGCACGCGTGCGCATCGGCAGCAGCGGCTGGAACGGGTTCACCCACATCATCGGGCCCGGCGACCTCAACGCCGACGGCACCAACGACCTGTTGGCACTACGGCCGGACGGCACTGTGTGGCTATACGCTGCTCCCGGCGACGGGAAGCACGGTAGCCGTAGCCAGATCGCTAGCGGTTGGGGTAGCTATACAAAGCTGACCGCACCCCGGGACTTCACGGGTGATGGACGCGCGGACGTCCTGGCAACCAAGGCAGACGGAACCTTGTGGCTGTACGCAGCAACCGGCAAGACCGGCACCGGCACGTTCGCCGCTGCCCGCAAGATTGGTTGGGGCTGGGGGTCCTTCACAGACATCGTCGGCGTATGGGACAACGACCGGGACAAGAAAAACGATCTCCTCACCGTCAGCCCCGAGGGCTCGTTGGGCTTCTACAAGGGCACCCAGATGGTCGACTCCGAGGGCTACAACGCCAGGACGCTGGTCAGCAACACCTGGAAGCAGTTCGACACCGTGGCCACACCGGGCGAATTCACCGGCGACGGCCGCAGTGATTTGATCGGCCGCAAGGCAGACGGCACCCTGTGGCTGCTGCGCGGAACCGGCAAGGGAAGCTTCGGCACGCCCGAGCGGATCGGGCACGGCTGGCACATCTACAGCTCCATCGTCGGGATCGGAGACTACAACGGGGACGGTAAGAACGACCTCGTGGCCCGTCAGACCAACGGAATCCTTTGGTTCTATGCCGGCACCGGCACGGTCAGCAGTTCCAGCGAAGGCTATAAGCGCCGGGTGAAGATCGGCACGGGCGGGTGGAACCAGTTCGCCAGGCTGGTAGGCACGGGCGACGTCAACCGTGACGGCAAGAACGACCTGCTCGGCGTCGGCGCGGACGGAACCGCCTGGCTGTACGCCGGCCCGGGCAACGGCCAGCACGGCTCGCGCACACGTATCGATACGGGCTGGCATTACTCGCAGATTGTCGGCGTCGGCGACTACGACCGCAACGGCACCGTCGACCTCGTGGCCAGCAAGTCCGACGGCACTCTCTGGCTGCGGCAGGGACGCACCGCCAAGACTGCTTCGGGAGCGTGGTTCAACGCCGAGCGGCAGATCGGCAGCGGCGGATGGCAACAGTACAAGCAGATCCTTGGACCCGGTGACACGACCTCCGACAACAAGGTGGACTTGCTGGCCACAACCGGTGCCGGCGCCATGTGGCTCTACCGGGGGACCGCGATGACGAACGACGGGTTGGCCAAACGGCGCAACGTGGGGAAGCTCTAAGCTGTTCAGGTAGGTCCACCCCTCCGACGTCAGGATTCACTGTTGCCCATCGCGTCCCGCCTTCAGCCTCTCGCCGCCCGGATCCTCACCGAGGCCAATAGCGTGCTGACGGAACGCCGCGTGCGAACCCGGCTGGCAGACGCCAACGGGGACGCCGGCAACCGGTTCGACTGCGTCCTGTACTTCGCTGACGGCCCGGACAGTGCCTATCAGGTAAGGCAGTGGCTCGCTCCCATGGCGAAGCTGGCGGAGCGCCACCGGGTAGCGGTTCTGGTCCACCGGCCAGCCACGGCCGCGGAGCTGCTTCCTGATTCCCCGCTGCCGGTGTTCCTTACCAAGGGCATCGCGGAGGTGGAGGCATTCATCGAACGCGCCGGCGTCCGGATGGTGTTCTACGTCAATAACAACCGGGATAACTTCACGGTCCTCCGCCTGCCGGCTCAGGTGCACGTGCACCTGAGCCACGGGGAGAGCGACAAGGTGTCGATGGTCTCCAACCAGCTGAAGGCCTACGACTTTGCCTTCATCGCGGGCCCTGCCTCCCGGGAACGCATCCTCACCGCCCTGCGGCGGTTTGATGAGTCCCATCTGGTGGAGGTGGGACGGCCGCAACTGGACTTCGCCGCTCCTGCCCCGCAAACCAAGAACGACGGCGGACGTCTCACCGTGCTGTACGCCCCCACCTGGGAAGGGGACCGCCCGGCCATGGCGTACGGCTCACTGACCAGCCATGGACGGGAGATTGTCTGCTCCATCCTGGCTGATGCCCGCTACCGGCTGGTCTTCCGGCCGCACCCGCGGACCGGCAGCAGGCTCGCCGCCCACCGTGCGGCTCTGCACGAGATCAAAAAGATGATCGTCTCCGCGGAGAAGGAGGAGCCAGCGGGCCACCGGGTGGACACGGCTGGCGACTTTTCAGCCGCCATGGCGGAAGCGGACCTGTGCATCTGCGATATCTCTGCCATGTCCTTGGATTGGCTTCCCAGCCGGAAGCCCCTGCTCATGACGAGGCCGTCGGACCCCGGCGCCCACATCGACGCACAGGGCGTGGCCGCCAAGACCAGGCTCATTGACCAGTCCGAGGCGGCACGAACGCCGGAGCTGCTGGCCGAGGCCGCAGCGGCCGGAATCAGCCCCGACCAGCTGCAGCTGATCGCCCATCACTTCGGCGATACCACGCCGGGCGCGAGCACGGCTCGGTTCGTTAACGCCGTGGGTAGGATCCTCTCGGAACAGCCGGCGCCCTAAGACAGTAAGCGGTCCACCACGCGTCCCGCGGCGTTGCCGTCGTCGCGCGGTGCGTACTTGGCCACAAAATTCTTGAGCCTTAGCTCGCGCGCAGGGTCGCTCGAACGGCTCTCGTCTATCGCGTCGAACAGTTCATCCTCGGTTTGCGTCACAGGCCCGGGCAGTTCGGTGTTGTAGTCCAGGTAGAAACCGCGCAGCGTGTCGCGGTAGTTTTCCAGGTCGTAGGCATAGAAGATGATGGGCCGCTGCAGGATGGAGTAGTCGAAGAAAACGGACGAATAGTCGGTGATCAGTGCGTCGCTGGCTAGGTAAAGTTCTTGTATATCCGGGAACTTGGAGACGTCGTACACACAGTCGCGGACATCCTCCGGTATTTCTATGGCGTCGCTCACCAGCACGTGCATGCGCAAAAGCAGCACCGTGTCCTGGCCAAAGCGTTCCTTGAAAGTATTTAATTGGAACGGCACATCAAAGCGAAAGTGTCCCATGCCTGTCGGCTGATCATCCCGGAAAGTTGGAGCGTAAAGGACCACTCGCTTACCGTCGGGAACACCAAGTTTGCGGCGGAAAGCGCTCGACCGTCGCTCTACGTCGGGGCCCAGGAGAACGTCATTCCGCGGGTACCCCAGTTCCACAATCGTCCCAGTGAAGCGGAAAGCGCTCCTGAAGACTTTGGTTGCATAGGGACTCGGTGAAAGTAGAGTCGTCCATTGCCGAACAGCAGCGTCCACATGGGCAAGGTAGTCCGGGTCCCTTCCATGGACGGTGCCCACATCGTGGGCCATTTTCTTTAGGGGCGTTCCGTGCCAGGTTTGGATGAAGACCGCATCTTTGCGGCGCCGGATGTAATGGGGAAAATTCTGGTTGTTGATCCAGTACTTCGCCTTGGCCAGGTAGTAGTAGTAGCCGGGAGAAAGCCGTTTCACCACTTTCGTATAAGGGTCGGGCTTTGGCAGCCTACCTTGATAGACCCAAACCTTGCGGCGGGTGTCCCCGCGCCGCACCAGCTCTTCGTAGATATAGCGCGGACTGTCGGCGTACTGCTTGCCAAGCCCTGACTCGAACACAAGCAAATCGTTGTGCAACGGGGTTTTTGAAATCAGCGCGAACATCCGGCGCATCGTCGGGAAATAAAAGCGGCTGCGGCGGAACCTGCTGAACAACCGCTCGGCCAATTCCGGGTCAATGACCTTCTTCCACCCGGGACCGGCGCGACGGGCTTCTACCACCGCCTCAAAAATGCGCCTGCAATTGTCGGTGTCCCTGAACGTAAGGAATCTGCGCGACTTGGCCTTGTCCTCGGTCGTCGGCGTGCAGCCGCGGCCGAGCGTAGACTCTAATTGGTCCAGTAATGTGGATCGGGCAAATGCAATCTGGCCCGGCAGTTCCTCATCCAGGTTCAGATGGGATCCCTGCGGTCCCAAGAAACGCTCACGGTCAAATTGAAAATAGTGCACCGGCTTCTCAAGGAAACTGAAGTCAAATCCCACGCTAGAGTAATCGGTGAGCAAGACCGCGCTTTCCTTCAGCAGATACTGGACGTCAACCTCACCTTGGGATAAGACGCGCGCAGGTGCCCCGGCAAAGTGGTGTCGGAACTGCTGCATGTTCGGATGCAGGCAGAAGACCACCTCTGACTGCGTCGCATCAACAAGAGCGCCCAGCCGGGGATCGTTCAGCAGCGCATCCCACTCTCGAAAATACTCGGACTCTTCGAAGTCATCCGGGTGTTGAAGCCAGTCCCGCCAGGTGGGAAAGATCAGGATTTGGTTTCGCTGCACTGCTACATCACCGGCGAACAAGGCGTCGAAGCGGGACAAACCGGTGACCACGACGTCCTGGGCCGGGTATCCGAAATCGCTGACGATGTACTCTTTCTCCCTCTCGGAGCTGACGAGAAACAGGTCGGTGTCGAATCCGTGTGTGTTTTTCCCGTAGTTGGGCACCATCCATTTGGTTCCCATCACGCCGTGCTGGAGAAATACCTTGACTGCGCCCACTGCTCTGCGAAAGTGCGGTAGCCACGTTGGATAAAGGAAGTCCGGATGATGGGAGCCAATAAACCGTTCTGCCCGCAGTGCGACGTCGAAGTGTTCCTTGGATCGATACTCCACTACGTGGTCCAGCCCGTTTAGGTTGCGAAGGTCCGGCGACGCAGGGTCGATCACGTAGTAGGCGTCGATCTCAGGGTGTTCCCGCCGCATGTAGCGGAAGAAATGGAGTCCGGTGTCTTGGGCCTTGTAAGGCCGCTCCCCCACCAGCCAGACCGGCTTTTGCTCTGCTCCGAGGCCCGGCAACCGCCTCTTGTGGGACTGCCTTAGCAGGAATTCGAAGGCGTCGGTGTCCAATAATTCGATATGGAAGGAAGTGTTCTCAGCCTTGAAGGTGTAGTAAGGCGTAATTGCCAGCGTCTTGTCTCCACGCGCTTGCCAGCCGGGACGGGTGAGCTTCCGGACCACATATCTGGTGCGTCCTATGCGCGCCCGCTGCGGCTCTGTTCCGCCTGGGGCATAGATCGCAAACCATGCATCCAGGATTTGGTCGCGGGCCAGGTCCTGGCTGGAGATGGTGCCCAGGTCCAAGCGGGCGTGCACCTTGTACCGACGGAGCCCGTATTTGCGCCGGGTCGCCTCGGTGTCCAACACGGATACGGCGGTTGACGTGTAGCGGGCTCCACTCTCACGCCCAAGCAGCACCAATTCCACTGCTTCAGCCTCACCGTGTCGGGTGACAAGAGTTGCCCGCAAATCTAATGTGCCCCCCTTGACGCTGAGCCGGTGCACGTAGACGGCGTTGTAGGGTTTAAGCTGCCGGTTTACCGCCAACGAGACCAGGCCACGCCGGTTGACGTACGGTTCAACCGTGAATACCTCAGTGGTGATTCTGCGCAGGGAACCAACTTCGGTGTCAGCAAAGCGCCCTAACGAAGCCCACGCCGTGGTCGTCGCGTCACGGGCCAGCGCACCATCGGTTAGCGCCGCCCGGAACTCTGCGGGGCGCATTCCTGCAGACACCGCTCCAATAGCGGCTGGTCCGCCCTCATGAATGTTGGTGCTGAACCCGGGCAGATCTTTGGCGGAGGCCTCGAACTGAACAAACAGTCCCAAGGTTTCCCCCTCCTCGCGGGGATCAGTTGGAGAGGGCACCGCAGTCGCCAAGTCTAACTGGGCGCTGTAACTCCGAAATTCGCTTCCTGGCTTGTCTACTGCCTCCGACAAGTCGGCCACTTTCGTCCACACGTTGCCTGAATCCCTGCACCACAAGGACGTGGGCTGGATCCGGGCGGAGACCGTGAACCACAGCTGCAGAATACTGCCTCGCTGCTGAAGTTTTAGCGCTCGGAAATCTTCCCGCGCCGATGCATCGCCTCTGCCTGTAAGCCGACCGATGGCAGAGACGGCGTCTCGAATGATGCCGGCTCGTGATTCCATGGGGGTTCGCTCTCGAAAGTACTAGCGACGGGAAAATACGCATTCAGGAAACTGCGGGTCAGCGAGTCCACCTTTCGCGTATCCTTGCCGGTGCTTGCAACCTCGTTGAGGCAGAACACGTCCGCGTCTCTGCGCCGCAACAACCGCAGGAGCTTCGCCTGCGCAGACGGATCGTTGATGTCACAATAGCGGTAAGACAGTTCCCCGGGAACAGCTGCACCGATGGCGAAACCGTAGTAGTGAGCTAGGGACGACGTCACGGAAAGATCAGACGGATCCCTGAATCTACTCCGCTGCGTCCTGAAAAGTTCTTCCGGATGCTCCTGTTCCAGTCTGGAAAGGGTACTGACTCGTTGCGGATGGGCTGCATGTTGAAACTTGCGCTCCACAGTCCTGCCGAAGGCCGCCTCCAGCAGCGCGCGGTTGTTCTTCGCCGCGCTGTCCACGGGCAAGTCGTCCACCGAACTTGGCGCGTAATCCACGGTCTGTTCGGACAGGAAGAATTTGGCCAGCCCATTGCCGTGGAAGAACAGTTCCGGAGTCACCGGCCGCCCAAAGAATACGTCGTCGTTCAGGTAAAGAAAGTGTTCGCTCAGTCCGTCAATGTGGTGCAGCTGGGACTCGATAGCGTGCGAGTTGAAGGTTGGTAACGCGCTCGCGTCAGAAAAGATTTCCCGGTGATCCACCACCGTGATCCGGCTGTTGGACGTGTCCAGCCACGGGGGCGTCTGTCCCGCGGTCACCAAGTACACGTGATTGATCCAAGGGGCGAAGTAATCCAGCGACCTGAGCGAGTAGCGCAGTTCGTCGCGCGACGCGTAACGCGCTTCGTTTGCCGCTGTATCATTCCTGCTCGTAGGATCCGTCTGGGCTAGCATCTGTGCTTTGCTGCGCTGCCACTGGGGGTCATCGCCGTCCACCCATGTGTACACCGCGTCGATCGGGAAGTCGACAGAGGTCAACAACCCCTTTTCTGGCCGTCCCGCTTCGCGCGGCACGATCTTGATGCCCAACTGATGGTCGCCCAGGAGTCGGTTTTTGTGTCCCACCGCTTCAAAAACTGTTGATAACGCTGGCGTCCACTCCGCGGTCACCGGCTTGGTTTCGTCGTTGGTCCTGATGTAAAACGGCCGGGCGCCGGCCGCAGATTTGATCGCGTCAGCTGCGGAAGACCAATGAGCGCTAGGGACGTCCACCACAGTGGGAATGCCAGCTTCAGTACGCAGAACCCGGTGGTCCACTTGGGCCCCCTCGAGCGCTTCCAAGACGATGTCGGTCACTTCCCCAAGCAAGTTCTTCGCGGAGAAACGATCGACACTCCGGACTACTCGAGGCGGGAAGTTACATGAACTACGCCGTAGTCTTGAAGAACAAAACGAAGCCGAGAGGGCGGGGAAGAGACCGCGCGGGGCAGCGCCGCCGCTGTAGGCTTGGAAGACAGCGTGTATCACTCTTTGCGGAACGGCCGATGCCACACGGCCTTTGAGTCCGGTGAGCATGGGCTCCTTCCCGACAGCGTCTTCCGCTGCTACTAAACGACCCCTCGTGCTGCCGCTCCACGGCGCCAACGTCTGCTCTAGCCTAGCAACCCTCTCCGAGTCTCCCGCACAGTGTGGTGGCGCGAATGCGCTCAATCTCTTGGATAGACTGTTCGTTGTTATTCCTATGTGATTGCCAGGAGCCCGACCATCGCTCTAAAAGCCTTGCCTAGAACCGTCAACCTGCCAGCGAAGGCCGGCACCGGGCTTCGTCTGGACATCCAGGGCCTACGTGCCATTGCCGTGGCCCTGGTGGTTGTCTACCACCTGTGGCCCGACCGGTTGACCGGCGGGTTTGTCGGTGTGGATGTCTTCTTCGTCATCTCGGGCTTCCTGATTACCTCCCATCTGGTGAGGCGACCGCCAATGGACTGGCATGGGCTGACTGCGTTTTGGGGGCGCAGGATCCGCCGGCTCCTGCCGGCAGCGTTCGTCGTCCTAGCGGCCACCGCTGTCGCTTCGAGACTGGTGGCGCCGCCGACGCAATGGGGCGCGATGGCCAAAGAGATCATCTCCTCGGCACTGTATGTGCAGAACTGGGTGCTGGCCGGCAGTTCGGTCGACTATCTGGCCGCGGAGAACGCCCCGACTCCCACCCAGCATTTCTGGTCCTTGTCGGTAGAGGAGCAGTTTTACCTCCTCTGGCCAGTTCTGGTGCTCGTCGTGTTCTGGTTCGCGGGAAAGCGGTCGTTGAACGCCCGGCGCCTGCTTCTGGCGGCAGTTGCCGCCGTCGTGGCCCTATCCCTTGCCTTCTCGGTAACCGCCACTGCTGCTGAACCCGGCAGCGCTTACTTCATCACGCCCACCCGGATGTGGGAATTGGGAATGGGCGGACTGGTGGCACTGGTGGCCCCGGCCGTAGCAGAACACCTGCCCGGTACCGCGCGTGCAGCCCTGGCGTGGGTCGGCATCGCTGCAATTGTTTGGGCGGGAGTGTTCTACACCGGAGCAACACCGTTCCCCGGTTATACCGCTTTGCTGCCTGTCCTGGGCAGCGCGCTGGTAATCTTTGCCGCTGCTGAGGGAAGGTTTTCCCCCACCCGCCTTGTGCGAAATCGCCCGGTCCAATGGCTGGGCGCGGTTTCCTACTCGGTTTACCTATGGCATTGGCCCTTAATCGTTCTTCTGCCGTACGTCAGCGGCGGTGAACTCGGCTGGCTCGACAAGTCGCTGATTCTGGTTGCGACGCTGGTGCTGGCAGGACTCAGCAAGACGTTCGTTGAGGACCGCTTCCGGTTCCCCTCGGGCAACAATGGTCTGGCGCCCACGTACCGATTCGCTGCAGTGGGCATGGTGCTCCTCACGGCAGTGGGCGGCGCGCAATTAGCAGAGGTTAACCACCGCACCTCACAGGCTGAACAACAGCTCGCTGCCATGGTGAATAACGGTGATCCTTGTTTTGGTGCCGCCGCCATCGCCAAGGGGTTTGACGAATGCGTCCCGGATTCCAATGCGCCGGTAGTGCCCGAGCCAGCGCTGGCCAAAGACGACAAATCCGACGCCTACGCCGACGGCTGCTGGTCGAACCAGCCGTTTACGGATCGCCCTGTATGCACGTATGGGGACGGGCCCACCAAAGTCGCGCTTGTCGGAAATTCGCACGCGGGACAATGGCTACCCGCGCTGCAATTGCTGGCTGAGCGCAATGACTGGACAGTCTCAACCTTTTTAATCTCACAATGCAACCCGACATCTGTCCTCCTGCAGTTTGACACTGCAGAGAAGACCGCCAATTGCGCCGCCTACGGCGATTGGGTCATGGACCAAACGAAGGGGAAATCCTTCGACTTGATCATAACGTCGGAACGGCAGTCGGTCCCAGTCCTGAACGAATCGTGGGACCGTACGGAAGAACTAGCGATTGCTGGCTACCGAGATTATTTGTCGCAGTGGGCTGACAGCGGCGCTAACGTCCTAGTCATTAAGGATCCGCCGTTCCCCGGAAATACAATCGATTCCATTCCTGATTGTTTAGCTGAACACCAGAGGAACCCACATAAATGTTCGGGCACACCGGATGAATGGCATTGGATGGACCCGATCACGACGGCAGCATTGCAACTAGAGGATCCCAAGATCAGTACTGTGAATATGGATCGATACTTCTGCGCGGACGGAAGGTGTCCGGCAATCGTTGGATCTGTGGTCACCTATTTCGATGCCTCGCACATCACTGCGACGTACGCAGAGACGCTTGCACCGTATTTAGAGCGCCCAATACTGGCGGCTATGCAGCGATAAATACGCTTAATGCTCACTGTCGTGCAAGGTGAGGGGGTTTTTCATGCTGTCCTCTTCTTCGGCCGCGTATCAGCACGGCACCGGCACGCCACTGGCTTGCCATGATGACGTGCAACGACGGTTCTAAGCCGGGGCCTCGGACTTGGAAGAACTGCACGCTTTGCCTTGAAAACGGCCCGCAGAAAGCGGGCCGCGCGAGCGGCGCGAGCTTAACCCCTAAGCGGTCAGTGGGAGCGTCACTCTGTGCCCGTGCCTATCCCGGGCTGCTCTTTCACTTCGATGAAAACACTCTCTACCGCAGGTGGGGCACCAGGGCCCTGCGCCTGTAGTGCCATAGCAACACCCCGTTGTACCGCACCGTGTCGTTGGCCAGGGTGCAAGAACCGTAGGAGAATGAGCGCGGGGTCTCCGAGCACTTCCGGTGGCTGCATGCCCATTTCGCTCGTGACTTGATCCCGGGTCGGGCGCCCCGGACCGCGGCAAATTTGGGCTGGTTCCCGACCCGGGGACGCCGCACCGTACCGCTGGGGAGCCGCTCACACAGCCTGATATCCAGATGTTGTAGCCCAGCCCGCTCCGGCATGTTAATACAGAAGCCACCGACTTGATAGCGCATGGGTCGCTACGGTTCTCCGTTTGATCGGAAGCTAGGCCGGATTCGGGGCTAGGATTCCGAGGCTTGCCATGATATCCGCGCTCTTTGGTAGCACACCGCCACCCCTTACCTAATGGGATGTGAGGGAGCCAGATGAGGACTTCCCGTTAATGGGCAGATGGACACCACGACATCGCACTCGTAGATCAACAGGGCCGTGGCCTCGCAAAGGATTGAAGATACGGCCGCTGGTCTGGCGGAACTACTGGGCCTGCTCTGCACCCACGGAGACCAAGTTGGAAACCGCGTCCCGATGGCCATCGAAACCACACGCGGCCTCCTCGTCGCGGCTCCGCAATCAAGCGGTCGGGACGTCTACGTTATCAACCCCCTGGCCGTGGCCCGCTACCGCGAATGGCGCACAGTCTCTCGCAAGGAATCCGACGCCCAAGAGGCCGCGGCACTGGCCAACATCCTGCGCACCGACCGCCACTCCCACCGGCCTATGCCTCGGGGATTTGGAACTGGCCCAGGCCATTGCCGTACTGGCACGAGCGCAACAGGACGCAATCTGGTACCGGCAGCAGCAGGCCAGCCGCATCCGTTCCCTCCTGCGCGAATACTATCCGTCGGCACTGAAGGCCTTCCCCCACGCTGCAGACCTCAGCATTCCGGCCGCCAGGCTCCTGCTCCGCACCGCACCGCACCGCACCGCACCGCACCGCACCGACACCGTCGCAGGCCGCCGGCCCGACCCGGCTCGGCTGATGCGGATCCTCCTCAAGTCCGGCCGGACCCGGAACATCGATGCCACCGTCGCCCGTCTCCTCCCGATCCTCCGCGAAGACGCGATGCACCACCGTGCCCCGGCGATTGGTTCGAGGCCGCGGAAGCTGGTGAGGATTCCTGCATCCGGATGCCTGCCAAAGAGTTCTTCGACGGCCAGGGGCAGGGCGTCCAGGCCGTCGCAGGCGGCGTCGAGCTGGCCGAGCAGGGCGGTGAGCTGGGCTTCGGAGGCGGCTTCCACGCCGGGCGGTCGGCGGCGGCGAGCCTGTTGTTCTTCACCCGTCTGGCCAAGACGGTGAGTGACTTACTTCGGGCACGGGTCACCGGCGCTGCCCCGGCGTTGGCCTTGTGCGCGCCTGCGCTGGCGAACCGGGTGCGGTCATCGCCGATTTCGGCCAAGATGGTGATGGTCTTTGATCACCCTGCCTCCATACATCAATCCAGCACGAAAGCTGACATGTCCTGCGGCGGCAGAGTTCGGCATCCACGTTACGGCCGGCCTGCCGTGGTCAAAGCTTCGGCTGGTCTTGTCCCCATCAGCGATCCTCTGGCGCCCATCGGATCCCATGGCAACACCCCCAGACCATGGAACGGCTGGGGGCAGGCATCCTGCCGGGGCCGAGAGACCAGCACCAAAATCCCGGGCTGCGAGAAATCGTCGACGTGTTCATCGGCCTTGACGTCGGCAAGAGCAACCTTCACGCCGTCGCGCTAAACCGTGACGGCAAGAAACTGCTAAACAAGGCACTACCCCAGGACGAGGGCAAACGGCGCGAGATCATCGCCTCCCTTACACGGCACGGAATTTTGCAGCTGGTGGTGGACCAGCCGGCCACAATCGGTGCCCCGCCGGTCGCCGTGGCCCAAACCGAAGGCATCGTGGTTGGTTTCCTGCCCGGGCTGGCGATGCGCCGTATCGCTGGGCTGCCTCCGTGCGAGGCCAAGACCGACACCCGGGACGCGGCCATCATCGCCGATGCTGTCATGCCACACATCCTGCGCGCCATCGCCTTAGCCGATGAAGAGGGCCCGCCGAGCTGTCGATGCTTTGCGGCTTCTACGATGACCTGGCGCAGCAGGCCACTTCCAATCGGATTCGGGGGCCTGATGACCCAGATCCGCCCTGCGCGTAGATGTGGAAGGCGAAGCTGTCCCCGCGGCCTGAGCTGTCCGCTGCTAGACAACTGTCCGCGGACCGTCACGCGGCGGGCCAGCCTGTTCAGGCGCTCACACCAGGACTGTCAACAGTCATCAAGAACGAAGGAGCGGCCGATCCCGTCCGTTGGAGCGGGCGATCGGACCATATCAGGACCATCCGGCGATGGCCGAATTGCTGGTTAAATATCCCCACCCCCGATGCCCTGCGAAAGGCCGGCCGGACCCTGGTGGCCGCGCTGCTGGCAAAGTTCGCACCGCGGGCCGACAAGCGCTGGCCGCGCAACTGGTGCAGCTGCAAACTTCCTGCGCCCAGTTACTGACTCGCGTCGAACAACTCGTGGAGGTCCACCCTCTTTCGTCCTAACCTCCATGCCGGCGGTCGGAGTCAGGACGAAGCACGGATCATCACCGAAATCATCGGCAAGGAATTGCCTCAAAAGGGCATCTGGCTTCGTACTCCGGGTTCGCACCGGTGACCTAGAGATCGGGCGCATCAATCCGCGGAGACCATCCGTCGAAGACGGGCAACAAAGTCATCAAACGCGCACTGTTCCTCTCCGCCTTCGCCGCGCAGAAGGACCCGTTTCACGCGACTACTACGACCGGAAACGCACCGAGGGTTAACGCCATAACCAAGCCTTGATCGCTTGGCTAGGCGCCGCTGCCATGTCCTCTCCGCCGCGCTCGGCGACATGACCCTCTACGAAACACCCCAGCTCAAGGCAGCCTCACCCCTTGATGAAGAACATAGGGCCCCCACACAGTCAAATGTCACCTAGATACGGCTTTGTTCGGGCCATGACGTTTGACACTCTTACACGAGGCGAACTTACGCAACCGCACGAAGTCGGTCGGAACGAACTACTAGGACAGCTCCTTCACGATCTGGCTGATGCTGTCCAATGTGCGCTTGAGTTCCTCCACGTGTCGCTCATCGAAAGCGCTCAGCACACGCTTCAATTCAGTCGTGGAGATGCCAGAAGTTCGCGGAAGATAAACGACTTCTACTTTGTCTTCCAGATCGTCGAACTTTCCCTTCCAATCCTCTCCGATCCCAAAGACGTTCGCCCCGTACTTCTCGATGTCCGAGCGCTTTTGCTCCCAGTTCTCCTCCGGGATCGCTTCGGAGACGTATCGGATGGAGCTAACGATTGCGATGCGCTGCTCGAACGGCACTACGGGCTTCTTACCCTTGATGGCATTGAACTCGTCGGTGGAAACGCCCACGATCAACCGATCCCCCAGCCCACTGAGCCGCTTGAGGATGTTCAGATGTCCAATGTGGAAGAGATCAAAGGTGCCGTACGTGAGTACTGTCTTGCCCAAAGTGATCCTTGTCTCGGGTCAGGGGGTGGGAACTAAGCTCCATACTAGACGCCTCGGTTCATACGCTGTTAGGCAGGAAGCTGGCCAATGTCGGCCTGCTAGCATTGACTGCTGGACTCCGGTTCACCAGATCTCGAAAATTCGAGCCCTACCGAGCGAAGGAACAACCGAAGGTAACCATGTCTTTCAGTGGAAGATACTTCATGCGGCCGCAGGAATCGTCAAACAGGCAGCATCACCCAGATCCTGCCGAAACTGCCCTCTCTACCCCCGCTACCCCACTCGAGACACGATGAGCTCCACCAACACCGAGGCCATACGAAAAATCATTCGAAAGTCAGGAGCGACTCGGACGCTTCGTGGTGCGCTTGGACCGGAAGTATACCGACATTTTCGCAAATCGGTATCCGGGATTGCATCCTCAGTCGTAGTACGGCGCGTACCCAGGCAGCGAATCATGGCAGAGAAGCGACTGCTGCAACTGGACGAGACTTTGTTCCGGTCCGAGGGTGTCCTTCGGAGACCGCTCGGCTCACGCATGCCCCTGCGTATCCGAAAGTTTCACCTCGACATGGTCTCGGAAATCTTGTCCTCTGCCGGCATCGAGTGGTTCGTGGTCAGGAACGATTCCCGTACACGCTTCACCATTGCTGTTCAGGAATCCGACCGAAGCAAGGTCGTTGATTCCCTCAGTCGCGGGCTGCGGGACCAAGCTGTATACGTACAAGACAGCAGCGAGCCGGTGACCGACCGCAGATTGCATCTGGCTGGTAGTCTCAACCAGGTCGACATCGCGCACAGCGCCAAGGTTTTACGATTTGCAAGCTTCTTCGAAGACCGCAAGACGAAGTTCCGGACGGCCATGGGCTACGGGTGCGACGTCGAGTTCTGGCTACAGGACTCCTTCAACCCAGCTAATATGCTCGCCCCGCGAAGAAATGCCGCAGCGCAGCTCATTACGGTCAACGAGCTGCGTCCGGAAACCGTCACGATTGATGGCGACAACTATCCCACGTACTCGATCTTCAATCAGCGTATGCTCGACGACGTCACTTTCCCCATAGATGCCGTATATACCTGGGTGGACGGCGATGATCCCGACTGGATCGAATCTAAACGCCGATTAGAGGCGAAGCTGCAAGGCGTTGAGTACCACGAGGAAGCAAACCACGCCGCCCGCTTCAGGTCTCGGGACGAGCTGAAGTATTCGCTTCGATCCTTGGAAATGTACGCCCCGTGGTTCAGGAAGATTTTCCTCGTAACGAATGGCCAAAAACCGACTTGGCTCCAATTAGAGCACCCCCAGATCGAACTGGTAACGCATGAAGAGATCTACGACGACAAGTCGTGTCTGCCCACATTTAACAGCAACTCGATCATCTCTCGCCTTCACCACATCCCTGATCTTAGCGAACACTACGTGTATATAAACGATGACGTTTTCTTTGGGCGGCCGGTATCACCTGATCAGTTCTTTTTGCCCAGCGGACTTGCTAAAGTTTCCCCCGCGAATAACCGCCGCCCATTTGGCGAACCGAGCGTGTTGGATGAACCGCACATCAACCTAACACGGAACATGCGGGTACTTCTACAAGACGCGTTCGGCATCACCGTCTCGAGGGCTATTAAGCACACTCCACACCCCCAATTACGGAGCGTCCATCTGGAGATGGAGGAGCGGTTTGGAAAACATTTTAGGGAGACTTGGTCAAGCCACTTCCGGCACCACGACGATATCGTCGCAGACCAACTGTTTCATTATTATGCCCAGATCACGGGTAAGGCTGTCCCTGGGACATTGCGGTATAACTACATAAACGTGCTAGACGACGCTTATACCGGGGTCCTCAAATCAACGCTCGCGTACCGCGACAGGGACACCTTCTGCCTCAACGACGCGCCGGTACCCAACGCCACTCCCATCCCCGACACGACCGTCATGGAGTTTCTCGAGAATTATTTTCCCATTCAAAGTTCTTATGAGATCTCCGAGTCGCGGCGAACCTGACTGTCAGAGCGGCACCCAAGGGGGAGTGAACCTCTCCCCCGAGCTCAAACATGCGACGGCTTTGCAATGGAAAGGATGCTATGGTCCCATATTGCTCCAGCCGATTCATGCCGGATCGTAGCCTGTCACCACATGCAGCAAACTCGTCCGGGCACGCGTCGCTAGCGATTTTATCCGTACAGCCGCGAGCTCCTCGACTTCCCTGTGGTCGGGACGGGTAAGAATCAGGGCTTCGATTTCCTTCCAACAACGCAAAACTGTGCGCCAGAGCCTTGTTGTCTCAGCCTGGGCAGTTTGTTCGACCAGTTCCTGGAGCCGATTCTTCGCCGCCGCAGCGTCCTTGAGAGCCAGTGTGGAGTAACGCGCCCAGAAGGTGTCAGCGGTGCATCGTTCGCGCTAGCCTTTTGATTTCCCGGGTCATCCGTTCCCGGGTTCGAGGAGCATGTTCTTCCGAGCAGGACAGGTGGAAGGCGTGCGTCTACTGATCGGTGCGAGGCAGCCACATCCGCAGGGCCTTGTGGGACGCCCCAGACTGGCTCTACTTGGTTGTGTGATTCACGCCCATGATGGATGAAAGTACCAGACAACGACACCACTGATCGCATCTGATCGAGGATGCCTGTCAGCCCTGCCCAGGATTCCTTGGCCATATACCGCGTGGTTCGTAGCAGTAACGCGGCTTCCAAAGTAAAGAATCGTCAAGATTACGGTAAATCACCTAACCGCACAAATGTCGAGAGCCGACGCAATCCGTCGCCGACCGTCAAGTGACAATTCATGGCATGAGGACCGAAAAGTGCGACGATGTGTTCGCCGCCACCCTGGAAGCATGAAGCATGGTATGGACGCAAACAGGCAGAGCAAGCAGGATAGGCCTTCGTAATCACGATTCGCCATTCTCGTCGCGGGAATGCCAATTTAGATGATCGTCTCTATCCTTCGTGCGCCCTTCCGCTCTCGAGCCAAATATCTACAATTCCGCGGTTGCCGCCTTGGGCTTAGTGCCAATAACAGACGCAACTTCCGCGAAGCCTCGAGGAGTCTGCAAGTTACGCATCTCATTGAATACTCTCAAAGAGTTATTTTGGTCCCGCGCGGGGAATGTTCGGCGCCTGCGCTGTTCATACACCTGATGCTCACCATCTTCCAGATTTTTTAGGACCGCAGCGCGTGCAGCCTCATGCGTCATGGTCAGAGGCCCAAACCCGTCACTCGCGTAGTCAAAGTATCCAGGGTTGTATGTATGCCCTCCTCTTAACACTCGTTCGCTATCAAATTGGTAATAGACAACCGGAATATCGACGTATGCAGCATCAAAAGCGGTTGAGGAATAGTCGGTAACCATCAATCGTGTCTCAGCAAGCAAATCCGCAAATGGCATGTCGTCCCAGCCGATCACTTCAACTTGTGAAGGAAGAGACATGTGCTGCACCAGATGCGCCAGATTCGGATGAGGCAGAAATGTGACTGTCAGGCGTTCACCATCGATAACGGAGGACTGACTGAGTGCGCTGCAAATTCGGCGCCAAAGGGCAACATACTCTGAATTGAAAAATTCGGCATTGGCCTCCTCGATTGCACCCGGACGACTCGGAGGAACCAACCAATTCCGCCAAGTCGGTGAGATGAGAACGCGGTGAGGCCGTGCTACGCGTTTTCGCGACTCGATTAAAGCGTCATGCCGCGGGAACCCAGTCAACTTAACCTCTTTGCCGGAGAACTTATAAGGGGAAGAATCTCCTGCTATGGATTCGTACTCGGGATGCGTTGCCGTAATCAGCAAATCGATGCGCTTGGTGTTGAACCACTGCGAGAGGTCATCTTTGGTGATTCCATGCTGCAGGAAGGTAAATTTCCAAGGCATGACTCCGTATAGCTTTTGGGGAAGAGGGTTAGTGACGAACTGATCCAAATGCGAACTTGCATAATGGGCGGCGTTCAGGAGGGCAACCTTCCACTCCAAAGTCCCATATGCAAGAAGGTTAAATCCTTCCGCTTCCAGCCTGTCCCAATCTGAAGAAGACCGTTCGAGTATGAAATAAGCTTTGACTTCTCGATGATTCCGCAGCACGAACCGGTATAAATGTTCCGCGTTGTCATTGGCTCTGTCTGTCCTATCCATGAACAGCCATGATCCTGCGAACTTTTTTCGATTTTTCGCGGAACCGGCTATATTCCGGACTAGCACGGGGTTAGGCTCCTTGGAATCCCGTTGGCTCCGAAGAACAACCGGGGATAATACCGCTTCAGAAAATCTGCGCAGAGCGGTGATAGCGCTGGATGCGGCCAGCGGGGAGCGATACTTGGAGCTCACTGCTTCACTCACTTTAGGTGGAGACGCCAGCGCGCCGAACTCCCTCTTTACCGAGTACGGCCGCATCACATACGTTGGGTAGGAAGCTGATCGCAGGACAAGGGGCATTGCGGTGCCGGCGACCTGGAGACTAAACACACCCGTCGACGGGATCCATATGTAACGCCGATAGAACAGGGTGCGCCCGAAGTACTTGACGCTCTGAGATTTCGACCAAATCGGATCAATGAGAAGGCCTTTGACTCGAATCTCTTCTGCTGGTGCCTCTCCGGAGTACTGGTACTGCAGGAGCGTGAGGTGTTGGTCTGAGTCGAGGCGCTCAACCACCACCTCCGTAGGACGACTTTGAGGATTCTTGTAGCCTAATAGCAAGAGATCCCGTAGCTCCCGGTCAGTTGGCATTACGTCAAAACCAAATACGGCCTCTTCGGAAACCTCCTGCATGATCGTTTGAATCAAACCGTGGAACCGCCTTGTTACTCCTTCGGACAGAAGCTTGGACGGCGAACCGGCGCGACGGTATCCCCGAAAATACCACAGAATATCGTATAGAAGCATTAGTTGTAGCCAGAGGGGAACGTACCCGATAAGCCGGTTGGCAATGCTGAGGAGATCTAGGTGACCTTTCTCCAAAACCTCGGTGTATTTCTCGGGACGAAGCGCGCTTAGTTGGACAGAAGAATTTCCTGCTTCGCGCTTCCGGTAGTAGTAAATCGCCTCAGAGATATACCCGATCGTCGGCTTTTCCTGATGCAATAAGTAGCTGGCCACGAGATGGGCGTCCTCGAAGCTGAACCGCAGATCCTCGTTGAACGCTAGCCCACTCTCGATAAGCCTAAGTCGGTTGACAACAGCCGTTGCTCCACTCAAGTGGAAAAAGTCCGGTGACCTGTCGAGGTCAACAGTTCTCGTACCATCCCTGAATCTCTTTCTCAAAGGATGACTGTCGGAAATTTTTCCAGCTATCTCATTGTTGACCATCAGTCGGGTGGCGAACATCGAGGCGGTACCCTTTTTGTCTGCATTGATGCGATCGACAATGACCTTTAAATAATCATCGTTGAAGTAATCGTCGGGGTCCGGAAACGTAACCCACGGCCCAGTGGCGACCTTCATTCCAAGGTTACGAGCACTGGCCTGGCCGCCATTGTCCTTCTCAAGCACCAGCACGTTATGATCCGTGTTCTCGGCCCAATCCTTCAGGATCTGTAGCGACTCATCAGTTGAACCGTCGTCAACGAGAATGATTTCGACAGAACCCCTAAGAACTGTCTGTCGGTCTAAAGATGCGAAGAAATCTACGAGATAATTCTCGACGTTGTATACGGCACTAACTACGGAGAGTAAAGGATTCATACAGAGGTTCCTGATTTTATTTGTTGGAAATGCGCTCGGACCCATGCGGGCCAGACGATGGGTGTCTGAAGTTTGGCGTTGATTTGACTTCCTGATTGACTAAACGACCACAAGCCTACCGTTTCGAGCCATGAGCCATATCGTCTTCCATTTCACCTTGGTTTGCGTCTCATCGTTATGCCAAGGACTCGTTCCCCATCCAGCCAACCAACCAGCGAACCATGGTCGAAGGTTTCGGCAATCAGACCGAGAACGATAGATCTGGAGTATGGTCCAAGAGATGACGTAGATCCAAGAGATTGGCCAAGGAAGATTTCTCCTGGCCAGCCAGACTCGATTTCGGGCGTTGAGACGGTAGAACTCTTCGTGCCGGCGGGGATCGATGACTGGATGCCCTGCGCGGAGGTTTCCCGCGTACCACGTCCGGAATCCCGTGTCCCAGACGCGCCATGCAAACTCGATGCCTTCGTGGGCATACCAGAAGGTCGACGGCCACCCGGGGGTCTTATCGAACACGTCTCGACGCATGGCAATCGCCATCTCCACCACCGAGAAGACGTTGCTCGAGTGGTAAGGGCTGCCCTTGCGCAGCCTGGGAATCCAGCGCTGCGGCGCATCAGGACTCTCGGGATCCTCGATCCGCGGTTGGATCATACCGATGTCCGGTTGCTCTTTGAACAGCTTGGCGCATTGGGCAAGGAAATCGTCATCAAGGAGCCAGGCGTCGTCGTCGAGGAAGAAGAGGTACTCCCCTTTGACGTGGGGAACGCCAGCGTTCCGCCCAGCGGGGATGCCGATGTTCTCCTCGATATGCAGCGTTTTGAAACCGGCCGGCACGTCTTCCGGATCCCAGCCATTGCCCACCACTACGACATCCAGCTTCACCCCTTGCTGCCGTTGCAACGTTTCATATCCTCGTTGCAGTTCGGCAGGGCGTGTGCCTTGGGTAAGAATGACCACCCCGAAGGTCGGTTCCTGGGGGTTCATGTCTTGTTGCATGCCGCTCACTTCCGCAGCCTAGGCGAGGCCATGATGGCGACGAAATGGCCGATATTTACGAACAGGACCGCGGGCACCAGGACGAAGAGCAGCCAGCGCTCCCCCGTTACCTGCTGACCGGCTGCTACCGACACGATGGAGGCGGCCAGGACCAACAGACTCATCTCCACCGAATGCAACACCCGGTGGAAGGGCAGGAACCGGGCAAGCCGACGGAGCCTGCCGACGAAGGACGTGGCGGGAACGGCTTTCGCCTCTGCCGTATCTGGGAGCTTGTCCATCCCTGCCAACGCCCGGGAGGCGTGCACCATCTCGTTTTGAGCCTTATTGAGGACGATCAGGAACGCCAGCAGCGCACCGAGGAACAGATAGAGGTAGGCCTGCCCCGGATCGCGGCTCAGCAGGCCCAACTCTCCCAGGCACCGCAGCCCGAGTGCGATGGGAATCAGCCCCTCGGTCGTGTAGTGGCCGATTTTGTCAAGGAAGATGCCTTTGGGGCTTTGAGTGCCGCGCCACCGCGCGACTTCCCCATCGCTGCAGTCGAAGTACAACTGCAGTTGCGAGAAGAAGACCGCGAGCAACGGCCCCCAGATTCCCGGAACCAGCAGCGATGCGGAAATTGCCCACCCCGACAGAATCATCAGGCCTGTGACACCGTTCGCGGAGATCGGGGTGCGGACGAGGACGCTGGTGAGGTAGATGGAGATATGCCTTAAGTAGAGCTCGGCGGTCCAATGCTCAGCGTTTTTTCTGCTCCGGACCTCTGGCGGCTGGGCCACAGAGCGGAGCTGCTCCAGGGTAGGGCGCGCCGGCCGCTGAACGGCCGTCACGACTTCCTCCGGCTGGTATCTACGGCGCCTGCCGCTCCGAACAGCCGTCCGCGGAGATATCCCAGCCCCCAGCTGATGTGGATTCCTGGCAGCACCGCCAGCAGCCGCAGTCGTTCGGGTCGGCCAAGGTCGCCTGGCATGCTTGCAGAGGCGAAAGTGACACCCGCCCCGTAAAACGCGGGGACGGCGGCCGCTGCGCCCGCCAGAAGCCGCAGGCTTGCCGGCCACGTCTTGGCCGTGCCGGTGGCGAGCATGCTGGCGGAGGCAACGCCGACGCCCAACGCGGCCACCAGTACTGGCGGCAGGAAGTGCCTGACGGATTTTCCTTCCTTGTGCCGGTTAGCCAGCTCTGCCCGCCAGATGCCCGCGGCGTAGAACTGCCGGACCAGTTTTCCCCACTGCGCGCGCGGCCAATAGACGACCTTCAGCTCCGGGTCGAACCAGACCGTGTAGCCGGCTTGGCGCAGGCGCAGGCACATGTCCCAGTCCTGGCCCCGCCACAGCGTCTCCTCGAAAAATCCGACCTCGTCGAAGACCTCGCGTCGGAAGACGCCGAGATAAGCGGATTCTGCCGGTCCCTCGGGTGCCCCGCTGTGATACGCAGCCCCACCAAGTCCCAAGGGCGATACATAGGCAGCTGCGACTGCCCGCTGAAAGGGAGTCTTGCCTCGGGCGTCCATGAGCCCCCCGACATCAGCCGCACCGGTCCGCCGCAGCGTTGCCACCCCGCGCTTCGTGTAGTGAGGCTCTAGTTCCGTGTGTGCGTCCACCCTGACAACGACCGGATGACTCGAGGCTTGAAGGGCAAGATTCAGTCCGGCCGGGGTACGGCCGGTGGGGCTGTTGACGCTGCGTAAGCGCGGTTCCCGCGCCTGCAGGTCCGCCACGATCCGGTTAGTCTCATCCGTTGAAGGCCCCAGCGCCAGAACCACTTCCTTTGGCCCGGGGTATTCCTGGTTTAGGATGCTGCGGACCGCGTCCTCGATATGCGCCGCTTCATTGAGGACGGGCATGATGTAGGACACGCCAGGGTACTCCTCCAGCGGAGGCAAGACGGATGCCGAAGTCACTATTTCCTGGACTCCTTGTAGGCGTCCACGACTTCTCTCGGGTCGCCGTCCATTTCCAGCACGCCTTTATTGATCCAGATGACCCTGCTGCAGGTATCCAGTATCGATTTCATCGAGTGCGAGACAAGGAAAACGGTACCGGCGTTCTCGCGTATCTCACGGATGCGGGCCTCGCTTCTCTGCCGGAATCGTTGGTCACCGACCGCAAGTGCTTCATCCACGATGAGGATCTCGTGCTGCTTGGAGGCGGCGATGGCGAATTTCAGCCGCGCCTGCATGCCGGATGAATAGGTCCGCATGGGAAGGTCGATGAACTCTTCCAACTCGGCAAACTCGACGATGTCGTCCCGGAGCCCGTTGATCTCCTGCTTGGAGAACCCCAGCGCGAGTCCGCCCAATTGGATGTTCTTCTCCCCCGAGAGGTCCGGGATCAAGGCCGCCCCCACGCCCAGCATGTTCGGACGGGAGGAGGCGTAGACGGCACCCTGTGCTGGAGGCGTCAGCCCGACGAGCGTGCGCATCAGCGTGGATTTGCCGGATCCGTTCGAGCCAATGACCCCGATGGATTCATTTTCGTAGGCGGTGAAGGAGATTCCCTTCAGGGCGTGGACTGTACGGAGCCTGCCGGCTCCCCGCTGCAGCAGCGATCGCCCGGTGCCCTTGACCGGCTTTCCGCCGGCATGGACGTAGTACTTCACATGCAGATCATCGACGACGACCACGGGTTTACGGGCGGCGCCGGCCGCATCTGTGCCCATCAACGCTTCTCCAGTCTTAGTCGACTCGGCCATACCGCTCCTCAGCTACCCAAAAGAACAAGACTCCGGCAACGAAGACCGCTACGGACCAGACGGAAAAGTAGAGCCAGTAGATCGGATCGTAGTCCATAGCCGGCATGAGAATCCCCCGGGCGATGGAGAGGATTTCATGCAGCGGGTGGAAGTCGAACAGCGCGATGGCCCAAGGATGCGATGCCAGGATGCGGTCGATGGAAAACAGAACGCCCGAGGTGTAAAAGAGGATCCGGGTGACGAGCGGGAGTAACTGGGTCAGGTCCCTGACGTGGACCGTGAGTCTGGCGCCGATCAAAGCTACGCCCAGGTTGAACACCGTGAAGATAGCAACCAGCGGAATGATCAGCAGCCATTCCACACTGATCGGCGCACCCAAGATCAGGATGTACACGAACATCACGGCGAGCATTGGCACGAGTGTCATCAGCTGCTGGATCACGGTGGAGACGGGCAGCGTTATCCGTGGGAAGGCCAGGGACTGCACCAAGGCGCCGTTCCCTGTGATCGATTTGGCGCCGTTGTTCATCGAGGTGGAAAAGAACTCGAAGAGGAACACGCCGATCACCACATACATCGGGAAGTTCTCCGGCCGGCTGGCCCCCTGCAAGATACCGAAGATCGCGCCGTACAGGAGAGCGTTCAGTGTGGGTTTGATGAACACCCAGAGCATGCCCAGTCGGTTGCGCTGGTTTGACGCCTCGATCTTGTACCTCGCCATGGCGATGGCGAAGTCACGACGGGTCCATGCTTCCGCGAGATAGCGGAAAAGCGAAGGGCGGGCACCGACTCGGTGGAGGCGGTTCTCGCTCGCATATTCGGCAAGGCTCATGCCAGGTAGTTTCCCTTACTTACAGGTGGACGGTGGCGTCGCCACCCCTGAGGGACCGGCGGTGCACCTACCGAGTTTAGATGATTCAGCCCCGAACCGCGGATTCGCCCTCCCGGAAGAAAAGGCGCAGTTCAAGGCTGTGCTGGCCCGCGGCGTCCTGGACGTAGATGGCTTTCCCCCCAATTCCCTCCAGCGCTCCCGTGCCCGAGCCCGGAATGATGTGCCCGTCGCTCGCGGCAGCCTCGCCCTCCGCGAGGCCCCAGTGCTGGATCACCATCGTGCCTTCGCGGCCATCGACGGAGCCGGTGAAAACTTCGGAGGCAACGTATCCGGCTCCGGTGCTGTTGCCGGCCATCAGCAGTTCTGCGCGGCTGGTGCCTGTGATCAATCCGTCAAATACTTTGGTCACGCGGACCCGGCTCAGGTCCGAGCTTGTTCCCTCGACTTCGTAGGGTTCCGGCACCCAATCGGTGACGTCGAAGTCGGCGGCGATGATGTGTTCGGCGTCGGTCATGATGCCCTGTTTCTCCTAGATCGGTTGCCGAGCGCGTCAGAAGAGTCGCTGGTCATGAGAGTCGGCGTATTTCTTGCGGAAGAGCTTGCGGGTTTTCGGATCCAGAAACACCAGATACAGCGCGAAGGCCACGGCAACGATGCAGGCGAGGAGCCGCGCCATGTCGAGGTCGAATTCGATGTAGGGGAAGATGTCCAGCTGATCGGTGATCGCGTAGATCATGAGGAAGGACGTTACGGCGTAGACGGTCTGTACCTGCCAGTCGTTCCGGATCCCGGTGGCCGCAAACAGCGGCAGCAGCCACACGATGTACCAAGGCTGGATCATCGGACCAAGCAACACCACGGCGGCCAGCGCCAGCGCGAGCCGACGAACAATCCGGTCGTAACTGCCGCGGAACATGGTGTAGAGGACAATCAGCACGGCCACGATCCGGCCGCCCGTGTAGACGGCGGACTGCACCATCGCGCCGTCGAATCCCAAGCCGCCGGAGATCAGTCCCAGGAAAATCCCCAGCAGCCCGACCGGGGCGTACCAGATCATCAGGCCGGCTCCCTGCTGGCTGAGGGCCCCGACCCAGCCGAATCCCAGTCCGTTGATCATCCCGAGTATCGCCAGCAGCCCGAAGGAAATCCCGGCGGTCAGGGCCCAGTAGCCGAATTTGCGCGGCCAACTGGCCCCCTTGCCCGCCCACAACAGGCCGACAAACGGCAGGAAGATCAGGGTGATCGGTTTGATGCCAATGGAGAGGGTCACCAGCAGGATGCCCAGCAGGACCCGTCGGTTCGCCGCGTAGTAGAGACCTGCAAGTGCCAGCCCCAGCATCAGGGCGTCGTTGTGGATGCTGGCGATGAAGGTGGTCAGGAACAACGGATTCGCGCAGGCCAGCCACAACGCCCGGTTGGGATTGATGCCGTGCAGTTCGGCGAGTTTCGGTCCGTAGTAGACGCACATTGCGGCACCGGCGATGGCGAGGATCCGGAACATGATGATGGAGTATTCCGGGTGGCCGCCGGTGAGCCAGACGATAAATTCTTCCATCCAGAGAAAGATCGGCCCGTAAGGCGTGGGGCTGCGTGCCCAGAGGTCGTCGGCTCCGGTCTGCAGATAGTTCTGCAGCTGGTCGTACCCGTCCACGTACGGATTGAGGTTGTTGACCATGACTTTGCCTTGGGCAATATAGGCGTAGACGTCACGGCTGAAAAGCGGGATACACAGTGCCAGCGGGGTGCCCCAGGCAACGATGGCGGTGAGCGTTGCCCGCCGCGCGGACTCGCCCCAGACGGTGAACTGCTGGCCGAGCCGCAGCCAGGCCCTGACCAGGATCATGCCTCCGAGGGCGAGCAGGATTACCGAGAGGATCACACCGACCAGTTCCACCCGCAGGAAGATCAGCAGCGGCCAGCGCCGCAGTTCGGACACCGAGGCCAGCCACCCCACGCCCAGCGACCCGAGGAACATCATGATCGAGCCGATGGCGCCCTCGAGGATGCTCCGGGTAGACCGTTCCTTGACTACACTTCCGCTGCGTGAGCTGGAAGGTTCAGTCGCGGGTCTTTGGGCAGTCATCTTCTCGGCGGTCCAATCACTCCGGGGTCAGTACACCTGGTCCGGTGCGGCGCGTGCCGCGGGGGTGGTCTGCACGCCTCGGAACGGTCAGTCGAAGGCAGCGTGGGAGGCACGCCTGCTTGAGGTGCTCTCTGCATGTTAGCACCGGGCCGGCGGCATTCCCTGCCGCCTGTCCCGCGCGCCAGCACGCCGACGCGATACATTTATCGGGTGCCAATCTCTAATGAACATATTGTCTGGATCGACTGCGAAATGACCGGACTGGATCTCGAAGCCGACGCGCTCATCGAGGTCGCCGTCCTGGTCACCGACTCGGAACTCAACATCCTTGGGGAGGGAGTCGACGTCGTCATCAAGCCCACCGCTGAGGCCCTCGCCCAGATGAACGACTTCGTCCGCACCATGCACACCACCTCCAAACTGCTGGACGAACTCCCGCACGGCATGACGATGGCCGAGGCCGAAGACAAAGTGATGGAATACATCACCGAGTGGGTTCCCGAACCCCGCAAGGCGCAGTTGGCGGGCAACTCCGTTGGCACGGACCGGACCTTCCTGGCCCGCGACATGCCCCGCGTCATTGATCACCTGCACTACCGGATCATCGACGTTTCCACGATCAAGGAACTCTCGCGCCGCTGGTTCACCCGGGCCTACTTCCAAGCGCCGGCCAAGAGCGGCGGACACCGGGCATTGGGCGACATCAAGGACTCCATCAATGAGCTCCGTTACTACCGGCAGGCCGTCTTCGTCCCCTCCCCCGGCCCGGATTCGGCCACCGCGAAGAAGATCGCCGCAAGCATCGGCGCCACGTCCGGGGACTAGGATGTTAGCTGCGCCACTTTCGCTGCGGGAATCGCCTAAAGTGGCAAAAGCCAGATGAAAAGCATGTAAACTAGTCTGCGTTGCCTTACTGGTTGGAGACCGGCAGGAACCGCTGGAGCGGGGCCCGTCGGGAGGAACAAGAGGGCACGTGGTGGGTATAGCTCAGCTGGCAGAGCGCCTGGTTGTGGTCCAGGAGGTCGCGGGTTCAATCCCCGTTACTCACCCCGAAGGTCCGGCAGCAGCCGGCAGGCAGAGCCGTCCCGACGCCGGGGCGGCTCTTCGCATGTCCGGCCGTGACGGCGGCGCCTCGCGCCGACATCCTGAGCGAAGGAGAGAAATGACCGTCCGCCCCGTCACTATCACCGGCGAGCCCGTGCTGCACCGCCGTGCAGCCGAGGTCGAAAATTTCGACGACGAGCTCCACGCGATCATCGCAGACATGTTCGAGACGATGGACGAGGCCCACGGCGTAGGACTGGCGGCTCCGCAGATCGGGGTGGGACTGCGGATCTTCACCTATGAATTCGCGAACGACGACGACGTCCCGCCGCGCGGCGTCCTGGTCAATCCCACACTGGTTCTCGGCAAGGTCTCGGGTGCGGAACCCGACCCCGACGAGGAAAACGAGGGCTGCCTGTCCGTGCCCGGGCACAGCTATCCCCTGAAGCGGGCCGAGTGGGCCCGCGTCCGGGGGTTCAACGCAGACGGCAGCCCGGTGGATTTCGAGGCGACCGGCTGGTTCGCCCGGGTGATGCAGCACGAGTACGACCATTTGGACGGCAAGCTGTACATCGACCGGCTCAACGACCGGTGGGGCAAGCGCGCCCGCAAGAACATCAGGAAGGAAGGCTGGGGTGTCCCCGGCAATACGTGGTTGCCGGGAGTCGATCCGGACCCGTTCGGCCACTAGCGTCCGCGCTGTGGGGAAGCGAGATCTTTTTCCTTCGAGGTCTCAAGTCCCCAGCGGCACGATTCGGGTCAGCTGTCCGTGAGACTGGACCGGTGATCCTTTTCGCAGCGGTGCAGGTCTTCCAGCGCGATGTCCCGAAGCCGTTTGAGTTCGTCGACTCGCTTCGACGTCACATTGCCGCGGGCGTAGGCGTCGTGCGCCGCGTCCAGCAGCCGCTGGGCCTCCTTGTAATTGACCTGCGCCCGTTCCCAACGCGTCATCTCTACCATGCGGCCATTGTAGGAACGGCGTCCCCGCAAAGCCATAGCGGCGGCGGCAGTGCGGGCGCCCGCAGCCGGCATGGCCATTCCGATCGCTAACTTAGAAGCGTTCCCGAACCCACCGGCCGGTTAACGACGGAAGCCGGCGGCATTCGCATGCCGCCGGCCCCGCCGTCGTTATTGCCGTCTGAGGGCGATCAGACCGTCTCGGCCACCGGTTCCAGAACGGCCGGGAAGATCTTCGGGTTGACGCCGGCAATCTCCTCAAGCACGCGGACCACCTGGCAGCTGTAGCCGAACTCGTTGTCGTACCAGACGTAGAGCACGGCGTTCTTGCCGCTGGCAATCGTGGCCAGGCCGTCCACGATCCCCGCACGGCGGGAGCCGACGAAGTCGGTGGAGACGACCTCGGGAGAGTCGATGTAGTCGATCTGCTTCCGCAGGTCCGAGTTCAGCGACATGCCGCGCAGGTACTCGTTCAGGCTTTCCTTGGTGGCCTCCTGTTCCAGGTTCAGGTTCAGGATGGCCATGGAAACATCCGGGGTGGGGACGCGGATGGCGTTGCCGGTGAGCTTGCCTTCCAGCTCCGGCAGGGCCTTGGCCACGGCCTTGGCCGCGCCG
>NZ_JBNHGF010000004.1:0-42760 GCF_059091005.1 Arthrobacter sp. Y3223164 | reverse complement strand
GGCGCCGGCCGCAGCGTCACTGGCCTGGCGCTGCCCGCCCTGTTACGCGGCCGGGTCCCGGCCTTCAATCAGTTCGGGGGCCGAGAGCAGCCGGGGCGTGTTCTCCAGGGCCGCCGGGGCGGCGGGCTCCTCCAAGGACGTGCCGTCGAAGGCGTAGATCTTCCGCGCCGTCGGCAACACCCTTGATTCCAGCGTCCCCACAAACGAGTTGTAGCGCTCGACCGAGCTCTTGAGCGACGAGCCCAGCCGGGTGACATGATCGCCCAGCGTTCCGAGCCGCTCGTAGAGCTGGCGCGACAGGTCGAAGATCTCGCGTGCGTTGTCCTTGAGCACTTCCTGCCGCCAGGTAAAGGCCACCGACTTCAGCGTGGCCAGCAGCGAGACGGGGGAGACCAACGCAACGCTGCGGGCAAAGGCGTGGTCAAGCAGGCCGGGATCGGCATGCAGGGCGGCGGAGAGCACCGCCTCCGAGGGCAGGAAACAGAGCACCAACTCCGGGGAAGCCTGCAGGTTCTCCCAATACTTCCGCCCCGCCAGGGCGTCCACGTGCGCGCGCACCGCCTTGGCATGGGCGTTCAGCAGATCCACCCGTTGCTGCTGTTCGGCAGCCGATGCGGCCGCCGGAATTTCCTGGGCCTGCAGGTAGGCGCGCAGCGGGACCTTGGCATCCGCGACGATGGACTTTCCACCCGGCAGCCGGATGATCATGTCCGGACGGCCGGTCCGGTCCGCGCCGGCGAGGTGCACCTGCTCGTCAAAGTCCACCCGGGCGAGCATGCCGGCAGCTTCCACCACCCGGCGCAGCTGCACCTCGCCCCACTGGCCGCGGGCGGAATTCGACTGCAGCGCGGAGGCGAGCGTCTGCGTGGAACGCATCAGCGCCTCGTCGCTGCGCTGGGCTGCACGCAATTGTTCGGCCAACTGGCCGAACTGCTCCACCCGGTCCCGTTCCAGCAGGCTGACCTGCTGCTGGACGAGCTTGAGCTTCTCACCGACCGGGATCAGGGCGCGCAGCACGGTGTTCTCCTGCTCGTCCTGGGCGTAGAGCTGTGTATTCTGCTCGGCGAGCATCCGGCGCTCCGCCTCCACCCCGGCGAGGCGGGCCGAGAGCTCTGCCAGCCGGTCGCCGTCGTCCTTCGCGGCGTCCTGCAGATCCGCCAGCCGGCGGCGGAGAAGGACGGCCACGGCCGCGGCGCCGGCGGCGGCGCCCACGAACAGGGCCAGAAGGGCGAGAAGTACATGCGATGCATCCATACCTTCACCATGCCAGCCGCCTCGGACAAAATCCGGCACGCGGACCGATGTGTCCGGGCCACGGTATCCTTGACTACCGTGGCTCTAACTATTGGCATCGTCGGACTGCCCAACGTCGGCAAATCAACCCTCTTCAACGCACTGACCCGCAACAGCGTGCTCGCGGCAAACTACCCGTTCGCCACCATCGAGCCGAACGTCGGCGTGGTCTCGCTGCCGGATCCGCGGCTGGAGAAGCTGGCGGAGATCTTCGGGTCGCAGCGGATCCTGCCCGCGACCGTGTCCTTCGTGGACATTGCCGGCATCGTCAAGGGGGCTTCCGAGGGTGAGGGGCTGGGCAACCAGTTCCTGGCGAACATCCGCGAAGCGCAGGCGATCGCCCAAGTCATCCGTGTTTTCGACGACCCCGACGTGGTCCACGTGGACGGCAAGGTCGACCCGCGTTCGGACATGGAAACCATCAACACCGAGCTGATCCTGGCCGACCTGCAGACCTTGGAGAAGGCCCTCCCGCGGGTGGAGAAGGAAGTCAAGATCAAGAAGCGCGACGCTGCGGAGCTGGCCGCCCTGCAGGCGGCGCAGAAAGTCCTGGAGCGCGGCGACACCGTCTTTTCCTCCGTCGAGAGCGACAAACTGGACATGGAGAACCTCCGGGAACTGAGCCTGCTGACCGCCAAGCCGTTCATCTATGTGTTCAACGTCGACGACGCCGTGCTCGGCAGCCCCGAGCGGCAGGCCGAGCTGCGCGGGCTGGTAGCACCCGCCGACTGCGTGTTCCTGGATGCCAAGCTCGAAGCTGACCTCGTGGAGCTGGACGAGGAAGAGGCCCGCGAGATGCTCGAGATGAACGGCCAGGACGAGTCCGGGCTGGACCAGCTGGCGCGGGTGGGCTTCCACACGCTGGGCCTGCAGACCTATCTGACGGCCGGGCCGAAGGAAGCGCGCGCCTGGACCATTAACCGCGGCGACACCGCGCCGCAGGCGGCCGGCGTGATCCACTCGGACTTCCAGCGCGGTTTCATCAAGGCAGAGGTGGTTTCGTTTGCCGATCTGGTGGAGGCGGGGTCGATGGCCGAGGCCAAGGCCCGCGGCAAGGTGCGGATCGAAGGCAAGGACTACGTGATGGTCGACGGCGACGTGGTTGAGTTCCGCTTCAATGTCTGACGCTCTGCCGGCTTGCCCGGAGTGCCACGAGGCGTTCACCTACGAGCAGGGCGCATTGCTGGTTTGCCCGATGTGCGGGCACGAGTGGCCAAAAGACTCGGAGGAGGCCACGGCCGAGACCACGCCCGAGGCCGCTTCGATCAAGGATGCTGTTGGCAATGTGCTCGCCGATGGTGACACGGTCACGATCGTCAAGGACCTCAAGGTCAAGGGCGCCGGTGGCGGTGTGGTGAAGGTCGGCACGAAGGTGCGCGGCATCAGACTCATTGAGGATGGCGTGGGCGATCACGACATTGATGCGACCGTTCCCGGCTTTGGGCGGATGCAACTGAAGTCCAGCGTGGTGAAAAAGGTCCTCTGACCCGCGGCCATTCACAATGGACCAAGGTTTCGTCGTCGACGGGCCTGTCCACAATTGGATCATCGGAACCAGTCGATGCGTCGTCAACTGCGCTATCTGCGGCCGGGCCTCGGCGCCGGCCAACCTTTGGCGAGGAAACGGTCCGCCGCCCTGACACGCTTTTTAGTCGGGCTGCTTGCGCAGTACTGCCCAGGCTTGGAAACCGCCGATAAGGTCGGTCGCACGGGTCAGTCCCAGCCGCTGCAGGGTGTGCAGCGAGGCTGGAACTGTAGCCCTCATTGCAGACGACGACGATCCGCCGAGCGGGGTCGTCAGCGGTCGCGAGCCGGTGGGGGCTGGAAGGATCGAGCCGCCACTCGAGAACGTTTCGGTCAATAACGACCGCTCCCGGAAGATCACCGTCGCGGTCTCGCTGGTCGACCGGTCGTGTGTCAACGACAAGGGCGCCTGCTGCCACCTCCCGCTCCAGATCCGAAGCGTGAACACGCTCAAGCCCGATGCGGCTCTCAAGTAGCAATTGGTCGATCGTAAGAGTCCCGGGAGAATCGCTGGGATCTAAACTGCGTTGACGGGTCGCGGCGCCGTCGTCGGAGATATGACACTGCTTCACCGTTTTCCTCGCTTTGCCTGCTGATGGGCCGGTCGTTCCACTGTGAAGCGCAATAATGAGCTACTTTGGTCGTCATTTTCAAGGGGATGGAGGAAGCAAGCTCATCGTGTCCCCGCGGCCTTGCCTCGTTGGTCGCGAGCTATCGCGAAGGACTTGCAGGCTGGGTTCACCGAAAGAGGCTTCTACGCCGATATGGCGAAGTCAACCGAGAGGGACGTTCAGCGTGAGATCGAAAATGACCTGCCCACCGACGACGCTTTTGGTAAACCACCTCCGCTGCCAGTGTCATAGCTTTGCAGAAAGGTATGACAGTGACAGCGGCGCTAGATTGAACGCGGTTGAGTGGGCGGGCCAGCCGCGTTGGCCGTGGGGGTCCGCCTCCTTGAGCTGAAACGCTCGATCCGTCGCACCGGATGCCGGTTATGCCCTGAGTCGACACTTCTCGTCCTTCGACATCAAGACCGCGGATCCGCGCTTTGAGACGATCTCAACCTCGATTCGGTCGAGGTTGACCCGTTTGATGAGACAGACAGGGCGCGCCGGGCTTGTTTCGCTGTCACAGCCCGTCACTGCCTCCTGGTTGAACGGCTGTCGGGGTATCGGTGGGGGAGTATCGCGATGGGGACAGGCTATCGCGCGCATCTACGGCAAATACGCCCCCCAACGCGCAACTGGGATGTCTCAACCAATGAGATCGCCCGGCGGTCCGGCGTGGGTGTCGCTACCCTGTTCCGACGCTTCCCGACGCGGGATGATCTGGTGGCGGCCGCCTTCACAGAAAAGATGCATGCCTACTCCAAAGCGATCGACGAAGCCCTCGCAAACCCCGAACCGTGGGAAGGCTTCTGCACCTACATTGAGCGTGTCTGCCGGATGCAGGCGAACGATCGCAGCTTCGCAGATGTCCTGACCATGACCTTTCCGACAGCCAAGGCCTTCGAGGAAGAACGCGACCGGTCGGCCAACGCGCTGAGTGAACTGCTGGACCGCGCAAGGCAACAGGGAAACTGCGGCGGGACTTCGCCCACCAGGACGTGCCGCTCATTCTCATGGCCATCGCGGGCGTGGTCACGGCCACGCGGCGTGGTGGCGATCGGGGGCCACTGCGGCTGGCCTATGGACATTGAAAGGGGCAAGAACGGGGAACTGTACATTCTGCAGTGCCTGGCCGGAGACCGTCCAGTCCCGCAAGGCCGCGGGCATCTTATCACCGTCGTCCAACCCGGCGAGTTGAGGCGGGAATGCCGGCAAGACACCGGATTGGACGACGATGACCGCGCGTTACGGACGGGTGCCCGGGGTGCCCGTCATCAGGCGATGGTTTCCCGCCTGGCCTCTGTGGGGCTCATATCGAAGCGTTGGCGGAACGTCCGGGAAAAGTGCGACGCCGACGTGAAGCCTGAGCGCTCGGCGATCTCGGCGGCCGACATGAGGCGGCAATCAGGTGACGTGAGCATCGACCACGCCCACTTCAACCGACGGTGCTGGATCTCCTGGGCCACCGTTGAATTAACGGCGGCGAAGACGCGGCTCAAATGGCGCGCACTCAGGTTTAGGGCTGCAGCAATCTCGACCACGGACAGGTCCGGTGCACCGAGATGGTCATCGATATAGGCGATCGCCTCGCTGTAGTAGTCATTCGAAGTGTCACGATGCTTGCCGGACAACTGGCGCATTGCGCGCAGCGCATCACCCACAAAGAGGTCGCCGAAATCGTGCGGATCTATTCCGGCCGGCGGTTCGAACGCCCCTTGGAGGACATCCAGGAGACGGCGAGTAGCTTGGCTCTCCAGACTGCTCCCGGAGTGCCGCATGACCTTGAGTGACCGGAACGCATCCTCCATCCCGACGTCGGCCAGGAGGTATCGGGGGACCGTTGCCACAACAGCATGCATCCCCTCGGAAAACCCCAGCATGAACGGACTGTCGGAGTCGTACACCGCGACCTCGCCCTGCTTGACGAGCACCGGAGAGGTTCCGTTGAAGTGGAATGACTCGCCAGACAGGACGTAGGTGAACATCAACGATTCGCCCTGCATGCGCTGCGCCATGGCCGGGGTACGCTCCACGGTGTGCGCGTTGCCGGTGATGTCTGCCACCGACATGCCGTTAACGACGGCGCTGCGCATGGACCCCATGAGACCGGTGGTGGAGGGTGAGCCGGCTTTTAGGCCGATCAGGTGATTGCGGTTCTGAGCCTCCCACACGGCATTGCGCAGGTTGGGGGCGACATGGTGGGTACTGACGGTCTGGACCCCATGCTCATCCATGAACAATGCCGACTCCAAGGCGGAATCCACGTTGCGATTGCGGAGCAGGTGTGTCATAGGGCCGCCTTGTCCGGGTCCATGTCGGAATTGCTCAATGATACCGAAGCGAGCTGCGTCAACTCTTCATTGGAGTTCATCAGTTCCAGGATGTTGTGCGCATTGAGCTCGTCCCCTCGCAGCGAACCTCGAACCCGGCCGGCATGGAACACGATGACCTCGTGGCAGATGGCGGACAGTTCCAGGGGATCGGAGGAGACGACGACCTGGACGGCACCGGCTCGGGCCTGCTCCAGCATGACCGTGTAGATCTCGGTCTTGGCACCGACATCGATGCCGCGCGTGGGGTCGTCCAGGAGGATCACGGATGGGTCCGCTTCCAGCCATTTCGCGAAGACGACCTTCTGCTGATTCCCACCGGAGAGCGTGCCGACGTGCTGCTCCACCGAGGCTGTCTTGATCCCGAGCCGTTCCACGAGGACCCGCGCCCGTTCCCTGAGGGAGCCTGCCTGGACCAGGGTCCCGCGGCGGCCCAGTCCAATGTAGCCGACCTGGGCTATATTCTCCCACACCGGCTTGTCGAGCATGACGCCGTATCTTTTGCGGTCACCCGAGACAATCGCGACGCCCTGGCGAATGGTGTTTCGCAGGCCCTGGCCCAGCGCGCGACCGTCCGGGAGGCTGACCGTTCCGCGATCCTTGCGGACGACGCCGGCCGCGACGCCGAGCACTGTGCGGTGCCCGGCGCCGGCCACTCCCGCGAGTCCGATGATCGTCCCCCTCCGGGCCGAGAAGCTCACATCCTCGATTTCCCCGGCCACTGTGACTCCGGAGAACTCCAGCGCCCCCTCGTGTAGGTGGGCCGAGACGTTTGCCAGGGCTGCGGTTCGGCCCATCGCGGCAGCGGCCTTGTCGCCGAGCATCTGCGCCACGATCTTGTCGACGGTCAGGGTCGCGGCAGGGACGCTCGGCGCCGCCACCCGGCCGTCGCGCATGATGGTGACGGTGTCGCAGACATCCAGCACGTCTTCCAGGTGGTGGGAGACGTAGACGATGGACACGCCGCGGTCGGCCAGCCGGCGCAGCACCTGATGCAGCCGGTCGGTCGCCGACTCGTGCAGGGCCGACGTCGGCTCATCCAGGATCAGCACCCGGGGATCAGTGCACAGCGCCCGTGCGATCTCGAGGAGTTGACGCTGTTCCAATGGCAGGTCGCCGACTGCTTCGTCGAGATCCACGTCCAGGCCCAGCTCAGCCAGGACGGGAATGGCGCGTGCCCGCATTGCCCGTCGGTTAACCATCCCGAACCGGAGCATCTCCCTCATCGGGAAGAGGTTGGCCAGTGCATCCAGGTCCGGGAACAGGCTGAGCTCCTGGGAGACCACGGCGATCCCGCTCGACACGGCATCGGCGGAGTCCTCCGGCCTGCTCTCCCTATCGTCCAGCCGGACGGTACCCCCGTCTGGCCGCACCGCACCGACGAGCACCTTCACGAGAGTCGACTTCCCGGCACCGTTCTCTCCGAGCAGGGCGTGGATACTGCCCCTGTCGACCGACAGGTCGACGCCGGCCAAGGCCACAATCCCGCCGTAGCTCTTGCGGATTCCCTCTACCTTCAGCATGTCCTCGCTCCTTACTATCGGCTCTACGGCAGGTCGCGGATCTCAGGGTTCGAGTCAATGTCTTCGATCTGCGGGCGGAAGTACTCCAGCTTCTCCGCGTTGCTGCCCGCCTGGCGCTCGATGACCGCGGACACCTTGTCTTGGGTGATCACCTGCGTGGGAAGGACCCACCAGCCCTTCGTGAGCTCGCGCTCACCCAGGGCGTTCTCGATCAGGGCCCTCGTGGACATGTATCCCTTGAGGAAGTGCTGCGGGTCCGCCGAGGCGAAGTTCGTGCCATCGGCTACGGCTTCCAGACCGGCGTCGTTCAGGTCGAAGGCGCCGGTGAGCAAATTGCCGCCGTTCTCACGATTGATCCGGGCCAGGGACGCCAGGCCGGCGTCACCGGCGTCCATGAAGACCGTGGCGTCCTTGTTTGCATCGACCAAGTTCTTCCAGGCGCTCGAGTTGCCGGTCGGGTCAGGGGCAGACGCCACGGGGCCCACCACGGTGAAGTCCGGCAGGGCGGCCTCGAAGGCGTCCTTCATGCCCTGGGCGCGCAGGTCAAGCGTCGGCACTCCCGGGATCGGGCTCGCGACCACGGCACTACCCTTCGTGACGCCCTCTTCCTTGAGCAGGCGGATGGCTTCCTTGGCGAGAAGCTCGCCGGCGGCGACGTTGTCGTTGCCGAGGTGGGTGGTGACGTTGCTGCCCTCAAGGGCGGGGACGTCGACGGACACGACCGGGATGCCCTGCTTCACTGCGGTGGCCTGGGTGCGGATGAGGAGGTCCGGGGTCAGGCTCATGATGGCGATGCCGTCTGGGGCCGTGCGCATGGCGTCCTCCATCATGCGCACCTGAGCCTGTCCGTCCAGCGACGTGGGTGCCAGGAGCTGGACGTCGACGCCGAATTCCTCGGCCGCGGCCTCCGCCCCCTTGAGCATCTCCTGGGTGAAGTTCTGGCTCCCGTCGGCGCCGATGAAGGCCAGTCGGATCTCATCTGCTGTCTTGCTGCCGGCGACCTCGTGGCCGGCAGCCTGGCTGCCGCAGGCGGCCAGGGTCGTGGCGAGCACTGCGGCGATCGCCAGCGTACCGAAGCGGGCGCGCCGCGCCGTGAGTTTCGTGGTGCGGTTCATGGGGTTTCTCCTCAGGTGATATGTCATCCGGTCCTGCCGGGCGAACTGGTGGGGTGATGGGTGGACGTGGTGTGCCGGGTCAGAGGGCGGGCCGCGCGCTCCTGGCGCGGCGATTGCGGACGAAGGCGTCGAGCGTGACGGCGAGCAGGATCACGGCGCCGAGGGCGAACTGGTTCCACTGGATCGGGACCCGGAAGTAGGCCAGTCCAGTGGCGACGACGCCGAGGAGGATGGCACCGAGGGAGGCGCCAACGATCGTGGCACGGCCACCGGCGAGGGCGGTTCCGCCGATCACCGCCGCTGCAATGGCCTGCAGCTCATAGCCGGTGCCGGTGTTGGGGTCGGCTGATCCCAGGTACCCGACGCTCAGCACGCCGGCAAGGCCCCCGAGGAATCCGGTGAGGACGAATGCCTGGGTCCGGACACGGTGGACGGGGATGCCGCTGAAGGCAGCGGCTTCGGGATTCGATCCGATGGCCCGCACCCGGTAGCCGAACGTGGTGACCCGGAGCACGAGCGTCAGCACCACCACGACGGCGATGAGCACCAGCCCGGGAACAGGGACGCCCAGGACCGAGCCGCCGACGATCCGGGTGAAGGAGTGATCGAGCGGAGCGCCGAGGATCTGGCGGCCCTCGCTGAAGGCGAGGCCGAAGCCGCGGAAGAGAGCCAGGGTCGCGAGCGTTGCCACGATCGACGGCAGCCGGACGTACCGGATGAGCAGGGCATTGATGTACCCGAGCGCCGACCCCAAAGCGAGGGCCAGCACGGCGGCCATCCATGGATTCACCTCGGACTGGATGAGAATGGCGCACCCGAGTGCGGTCATCGCGAACATGGACCCCACGGACAGGTCGAGTTCGCGCATCGCGAGCAGGAACGCCATGCCACACGCCAGGATGCCGATGTACGCTGCATTCCCGAGGATCGACATCTGCTGGTCGAAGGCCAGGAAGCGTGGATGGAACGCACCGATCAAGAGGATCAGAACCACGATGGCGATCGCCACGCCCAGGTACTCCTGCCTGGCGATGGCGGACAGGATGCCTGAGCCGCGCTTTCCCCGAGAGGGGCGGTCCGGACTGCTGGTGCCGGACCGATCGGACCGGGCTTGATCAGACGTGGTCGCCGGTGGCGCGAGGACGCGGTCACCTTGCGAGTCGGCATGGATGATCTCCGTCATACTCTCTCCTTTGGGGCTGCGACCCCTGAACTACCGCAAAGGCGCCGGGTGGTCGGGGCGCTGCGAAAAGCGCCCTGAGATGTGACATACATCATGCTCAGGTGTGTCGGGTCGCTGGCCGGAGGCCCTAACTACGTCTCGTACAGGCAAGGCCGATGTCCGCTCCAGTACACCGAGGGGGTCCGGAGGTATGTCCGTTACCGCACACGACCCGCGGGCTGATCCGGGCGCCAGGGGCCAAATTGGGTCAGATGTGGCCGGAGGGCGCCCGGTCCGCGAGGTCCGGGCTTGACTGAGAGCGACATGATCCTGTGCCAGATCGGACACGCATCTGCTCGCAACGTGTTACGCGTCACTCGCGGCCTTTACTGGAGCAACGTCCACGGCATCTGCCGCCGGGCGTTCACGAGAAAGGCAGTGACATGACCGCAGTTTCAGACGACATCCGGGTTGGCCAGGGCGCCCGGTCGGGCCGGCTGCACGTCAGCGAGAGCTTCGACGAGATGATGGCTCGACTGGACGGCATCGAGGCAACGGTCCGGGCCAACGCGGCAGACCACGACAAGTATGGACGGCTCGCGCCCAGCACGATCGAGGCGTTAAAGAACGCACGGGTCTTCGACATTGGTGTTCCCCGGGAATTGGGGGGCATGGAGTTCTCACCGCGGCAGGTCATCCGGGTCATCGAGCGGATCACCGCCATGGATGCCGCTACCGGCTGGGTTGTCATGGCGGTGCAGATGATCACGGGAACCACGGCCGCGTATCTCGGTGAGGAAGCGGCCCGGGAGTACTTCTCCGACCCGGATTACCCGCTCATGGCCGGACACGGGACCAAGTTCGGTCAAGCGGTCAAGGTTGACGGCGGCTACCGCCTCAGCGGTCGCTGGCACTTCGCGTCCGGCTCCCAGTTGGCGGACGTCATTCACACCGCGGCGATGAGTGACGAGGGCGAGGCCCTGATCTTCACCCTCCCGAAATCGCAATGCACGATGATCGACAACTGGGACGTGATGGGCCTTCGCGCCACCAGCTCGGACGACTACAGCATTGACGATGTGTTCGTGCCCGAGAGCCACGTCTACCACGTGGCCACCAAGGAGCCGCTGCATGGCGGGGCCATCTACGAGGTCGGGCTGGCCAACATGTCCGGAATTCAGCATGGTGGCTGGGCACTCGGGATGGGCGCCCGACTGCTTGAGGAGATGCGCAAGCTGGCGAAGGTCAAGTCGCAGCGGCCGGGAGACGGCACCACGACCGACCAGTTCTATGCGGAGTACGCCCAGGCCGAGGCAAAGATGCGGGCAGCCCGTGCGTTCCTGCTGGAGACCTGGGCGGACAATGAAGCAACGCTCGACCGTGGCGAGGCACTGTCCACGCACCAGGAGAGCCTGACCCGGCTGTCACTCAACAACGCCACGTGGACCGCGCACGAGGTCTGCATGACGGTGTACAAGTGGGCGGCCACAGCCGCGCTCCGCGAAGGAGACCTGCAGCGCTACTTCCGCGACATGCACGCCGGCACCCAGCACGTGAGCTCCGGGGCGGTCGTGCTCCAGCAAGTCGGCAAGCAGCTCGCCGGTCTGGCAGAGGGGGCGGACTGGGTGTTCTTCTCCCTCTCGGACCCTCGGCAGGAGGCCTGAGATGACCATCGTTGTCGATGTGGACAAGAGCCGTTCCGCGAAGGCGGTCGATGCCTTCAAGAACGCCTTCCGCCACTACCCGGCCGGTGTCTCGGTGATCACGGGCGACGCTGGTGACGGGCCGGTCGGGCTCACCGCCACCTCTGTAATCTCCGTGTCCGCTGACCCCCCGGTGGTGGTCTTCTCCCTCTCGGCGTTCTCCTCGGCGACGGAGAAATTGAGGGAGTCCAAGACCCTCGTAGTCCACCTGATGGAGTCCTCGCACCTGCAGCTGGCCCAGACCTTCTCCACCCGCGGCATCGACCGATTCGCCGCACCGACCCGGTGGGGGCGGCTCCGCACGGGAGAGCCGGTCCTCCTGGATGCCACGGCGTGGTTGCGTGGACACGTCATCGAGCGGATGGACGTTGCCGGTTCCATCATCGTGGCCCTGGAGGTGCTTGAGGCCAATGTCCGTGGAGATGACACCGCCGGGGACCCCCTCGTCTACCACAACCGCTCGTGGCACCGGTTGTCTGAGGGCAGCCGCCTTGAGTGACGACCGCCGCTGACGTGAGGACTGCGCCCCGCAGTCACCTGACCCCCGAGATTGGAGTGCAAGATGGCCCTCGATGAGCCGACCCAGACCTTCCTCAGGACCATGGCGAACAGTATCCCCGCCGGAGCCCCACCCCTGTGGGAAATGCCGGTCGAACAGGCACGTGCCATGGCCTCCAGTGGGCGTGCACAACTGGGCACCGGGCCGGAGATGCACGCCGTTGAAAACCTGAGCCTGGAGAACGACGACTCCTCCCGGTTCGCGGTGCGCGTCCTCCGTCCCGCCGAGACGGTCACGGCGACGGTCGTCTTCTTCCACGGCGGAGGGTGGGTGCTCGATGACATCGATGGCTACGACACCCTCGGGCGTGAGTTGGCGGCCCGCAGTGGGGCCGAAGTCGTCCTGGTGAACTACCGCAAGGCCCCCGAGCACCCTTTTCCCGCCGCCACGGAGGACGCGTGGACCGCCGTGCGATGGGCCGGACAACGTGCCGCGGGTAGGAGGCTGGTCGTTGCCGGTGAGAGCGCGGGGGCTAATCTCGCCGCCGGCGCCGTGATCCGGGCCCGGGATTCCGGCGCGCCGAAGATCGACGGGCAGGTACTCGTCGTGCCCGCGGTCGACTCCGACACATCACGTCCCTCGTTCCATGACCCGGAGCAGCAGACGATCCTCAACAGGTCGCTGATGGAATGGTTCTGGCGACTGTATCTTCCCGACGAGGATCTCCGGAGGGATCCACGGGTCGCTCCACTGCATACTGCAGATCTCGCCGGTCTTCCTTCGACGCTCGTCTTCACAGCCGAGCATGACATCCTGCGCACCGAGGGTGAGGAGTTCGCATCTAAGCTGCTGGAGAACGGCACACCGGTCGAGCATCGGCCGGTGTCCGGGCAGATGCACACCTTCTTCGGTCTCATCAACGTCCTGCCCGCGAGCCTGCAGACCGTGGAGGCCATTGCCGCCTGGGTCCGTGAAGAACGGTCGGTGTGACCGGTGAGGCGGGACCTCGGTCGGCTGGCCTACGCTCATGACACCCTCGCGCAACGCGTCGTCCTCCGCACTGGCCAGGCGGTCCGCGTCGTCGCCGAGGAAACGGACCGCCTGGGGGGTCGGCGGACCATGCTCATCGCGGGACAGTCGGGGGCCGCGGTGGCAGACAGGATCGCCGCCGGCCAATCAGTGGTGCTGCGCTGGGACGAGGTGCGGGAGCACGTCCCCCTCGAACTGGCCCTCCGGGCACGGGCAGCAGCGGCCGCTGAGGCCATCGACCTCGTGATCGCCGTCGGCGGCGGTTCTGCCATCGGTCTAGCCAAGGCGATCGCCATGGAGCTCGACGTGGACATCGTCGCTGTTCCGACGACCTATGCCGGTTCGGAGGCCACCCATGTCTGGGGCCTGACGGACAACGGCGTCAAGACAACCGGAACCCATGCCCGCGTCCTGCCTGCCGTCGTCATCTACGATGCGGAGCTGACGATGTCATTGCCTGTCAGCCTCACGGTGGCCTCGGGACTCAACGGGCTCGCCCACTGCGTGGATTCGCTCTGGGCACCACGGACTGATCCCATCAGCCAGGCCATGGCCTTGGACGGGGCCCGGATGCTGGCACTTGGCTTGTCCGCTGTCACCGCTGACCCTGAGGATCTCGGGGGGCGTGAGCATTGTCTGCACGGGGCTTACCTTGCGGCCGTGGCTTTCGCCGGCGCCGGATCAGGGATGCACCACAAGATCTGTCACGTGCTCGGCGGGGCCTTCGGACTGCCCCATGCCCCGATGCACGCTGCGGTGCTGCCCCACGTCCTGGCCCACAACGCGCCGTCCGTTCCCACAGAGGCTGGCCGGCTGGCCCTTGCACTGGGTTCCACCGGGGCCAGCGTGGGGCATGATCCTGGTCAGGCCGCTGTGGATGCCCTGGAGGACCTCCGCACTCGGCTCGATGCGCCGCGGAGCCTGGCCACCGTGGGGCTGGACAAAAACCACCTGCTCGATGCCGTGGCGCGCTGCCTGCCCGCGATGCCTGATTCCAACCCTGTCAGGGTCACTGAGGAGTCACTGGCCTCTTTGCTCTATGCCGCGTGGGCAGGGTTCACTCCTGTCCTCAACCGGGAGTCCCGGGACCTCGCTGTCCCGGCTTCCTAATGACCCGCCATGATCGAACCGGCTCCGGCCGACGAAAGGACCGAGATGACCGCTGAGACCACTACCGACACGTCAGAAAGCCGTTCGCCCTCCCGAGGAGGAAACGATGAGGGCGGCCGCACCGTATCGGTGTCCCGCGAGCAAGCCGCGCGTGAACAGGCGCTGGTGGATGAAGTCGTCTCGTCCTTCGAATCGACACCATCCCCGCGGCTCCGGCAGCTGATGCAGGCGCTAGTCCGGCATCTCCACGCCTTTGCCCGGGAAGTCCGCCTGAGTGAGGAGGAATGGGAGGCCGCCGTAAGGTTCCTGACCGAGGCGGGTCACATTACCACGGACGCGCGCCAGGAGTTCGTCCTTCTGTCGGACACTCTGGGCCTGTCCATGCAGACGATTGCCATCAACAACGAGGCCCACGGGGACGCGACGGAGGCCACCGTCTTCGGCCCGTTCTTCGTGGATGGCGCGCCGCTCATCCTAAACGGTGAAGACATGGCCTTCGGCGCCCATGGCCGGCCGTGCTGGGTCGAAGGCCGCGTGACAGACACTGACGGAAACCCGGTGCCGGGCGCCCGTATCGAGGTCTGGGAAGCGGACGAGGCCGGCTTCTATGACGTGCAGTACGGGGACGGTCGCACAGCAGCCCGCGCCCACCTGTTCAGCGAACCTGACGGCACCTACCGGTTCTGGGGGATTACCCCCACGCCGTATCCGATCCCTCATGACGGTCCGGTCGGGAAGATGCTGCAATCGGTCGGACGGTCGCCGATGCGCACCAGCCATCTGCATTTCATGGTGTCCGCTGAGAACCTCCGGACCTTGGTGACACACATCTTCGTCAATGGCTGTGACTACCTGGACCAAGACTCGGTGTTCGGCGTCAAGGAGTCCTTGATCAAGGACTTCGTGATCCAACCGGCCGGCACTCCCACCCCAGACGGGCGGGAGCTCGGCGACCGAGACTGGAGCTCGGTGCGATTCGACATCGTCCTCGCGCCAGCCGCCCAGGACCGGGACCCCCAGGCGGCGGTCGCGGCCGTCCTGGACTGAGTGACGAGGACCTGCACGGCCCGGCCGTGTCGATGAGCACGTGTCGGCGTGGTGCTGTCCGGTCGCCGTCTCACCCGGCGGAGTAGGACTGTGGCAGCAGGGAGGGGAGTGCAGTGGGCAGCGGGAACTGCCAGAGTTCGGCGAAGGCCAGGTCAGCCGGACGGCCGCCGAGGCGAAACGGCTGTGAATGGGCCCCGACGGCGGGACGCCGGCTGGCGAGGTGCTCCAACGGATCGGCGGTGGCCGGCACGGCGGCAGCCAGCAACCAGGTATCAGCCTCGTACTTCCGCAGTGAGAGAGGGATTATCAAGTTGGCAGGCCGGTCCCGGCTGAAAAAACTCAGACCGGTCCGGCCGGCCTGGCTGTGGCGAAAGGTCTACGATTAAAAGACGGCTCGACGACTCTGGCGGCCGCGTCGGGTCCGGTGTAAGCCCGTTATTGTCAACGTCTGAGAGAGTGCGCGGCGATCCGCGCAAGGAGACAGGTCAGCCGGGCCCTGGTCGCATGCGGCCACGTCGCGCCGGCGTTTTCCTTCGGAGCCGACCACGCCGCGAGCCACTCGTGCGCCTGCTTGATCGCCGGAGCCTGTCGATGGCACGTTCGCATTAAACCTCGCTCAGTGCTGTTGTGGTTCCGACGCGGTTTCCGTGATCAGTACCGGGGGAACCAGCCTAGTCCCGGTGGCAGGTTCCGCACATGACTGGGTGCATGAACTCAAGGTTGTTCGGCTACGGAACGTTCTCCCAGCCCAGTGAGACGAGCCCCGACGCTGGCGGCTCTTGTGACAAAACCGTCACCAGATGTTAGAGCGCAAACCCTAAATTCGTGAAGCACCCTATTGAGTGCTTACTGAGTACTCAATAGGCTGCTTCTGTGAACTCTCGTACTGATCGACGTATCGAGCTGGGGTTAACACAGAGCGCCGCTGCTATAAGCGCCGGTCTCAGCCTCGCAACCTGGCTGAGACTTTGCATTACGGCGGAGCGGAGGTAACGCCCGGTAAGACCTCTACCGAGATCGACGCGACACAGATCCTGATGATGTTCTGGAGGCGTCGAGCCAGGTGTCGGCTAGTCTGATCAAAGGACTGCCCGAGGACCGTTCAAAGTTTGACGAACTCCGTGGGGAGCGAGCAGGACATTAGCCACCTGAAGACTTTCCGAAGGCCGCACTCCAAGAGGTTATTCGGTTACGGAACGTGGTTGAATTTAGATTCAATGTGTAGTTCCTGATCTCCCTCGGACCTTTTGCGATAGCCGCTAAGAACACGTGTTCTTAGCGGCCAGGCGCAGCAGTCGAGGCGAAGGCTGCCCGGCATGCCGCAATTGTCCTCGGTGTCATCATGGTTTCCTGTGCTGTAGGGTGTGGCCGCACGCTTTCGCGATGGCTATGCAGGCGGACGGGACCATAGCCGGCCGAAGGAGGTACCCCTCCCTCCTCCTCAGGTTTAGGCTCGGGGCATGGCGACATGGAAGCCGGACCCCCTGTGGTGGCCCTTTGCGATCTGTCTACTCGGGCTGACCGTGGCGAATCTGATTCTGATCCTCGTATCCGCCCCCGTCTGGGCGCGGCTAATCCCCGCATGGCTGTACATCCTTTTCTTTATTGTCGCCATGTCGGTGCTCCTGCGGCGGCGCGCGCTACCTAAGAGGGACAGCACTACCCAGTCCCGGAGACGCACCCCGTAGGTTGTGGCCATGCCATTTCCCGGCAATCTTCAAGTACCGCGGAGCCATCCCATCGGAACGGTCCACGCACGATGCCTGCCAAGTTGAATCTGCGGCATGGCCTGTGGTGTGGGCGCGGGATCAGTTGCCCAAGTGGGGCAGGATAGGAAGCATGCGATTTATTCCGAAGCGTCAGGCATCGACCGCTCGCTCGGTGTCGAGCACTCTCAAGGCTGATCCCGAGGCGGTGGAATCCGCCACCGGACCCGGAGTGAAGCCGCAGGAACCGCGCGGGATTTTCGCCGCCGGCGTTGACCGCACGGCTCTGTGGACTGGACGGGCCGTTGTCATCGCTATCGGTTTAGTGCTGGCCTGGTGGCTGGTCCGTTCGCTGTGGTCGGTGGTTTTCCCGACGATCCTGGCCCTGCTGCTGGCCAGCATCCTGTGGCCGGTGAACCGCCTGGCCCGCCGCCTCATGCCCAAGGCGCTGGCGGCCTTTGTCACCGTGCTCGCTGCGCTGGCTGCCGTCGTCGGAGTGCTGATACTGGTAATTCCGTCGCTGGCCTCGGGAACCGCGGGGCTGGCCGGGAAGGCACGCGAAAACCTCGGGCAGATCACCCAGTTCCTGGCCGGGCCACCGTTCAATCTTGAAAACGCGGACCTGAATTCCCTGATGGACAGCGCGGTATCCCAGATCCGCGAGCACGCCGGAGACATCGCCTCCGGGATCACCACCGGACTGGGGGCCATCACTTCGGGCACCATCATCTTTGTGCTGGTCCTGGTCTTCACGTTCTTCTGCCTCAAAGACGGCGACCGCTTCCTCGCCTGGACCAGCCGATGGACGGACGCCAAGGTCTACGTACACGCCGCCGCCGTGACCTCCCGGGCTTGGCAGACTCTGTCCGGCTACATCGCGGCGCAGGCCGCCGTCGCCCTGGTCGATGCTGTCTTCATCGGCGCCGCCCTTTTCATCCTGGGCATTCCGCTCGCCTTGCCGCTGACCATCCTGATCTTTATCGCGGCCTTCATCCCCGTCGTCGGTGCGGTGGCAACAGGTTTGCTCGCCGCCCTGATCGCCCTGATCTCCCACGGCTGGGTCACGGCCCTGATCGTGCTCGGCGTGGTGATTGTGGTCCAGCAACTGGAGAGCAACCTGCTGCAGCCGTTCCTGGTGGGAACTAAGCTGAAGATCCACCCGGCCGTGGTGCTGGCCTCGGTAACAGTCGGCGGCACCCTGTTCGGCATCGTCGGAGCTTTCCTATCGGTACCAACAACAGCGGTGGGAATTGTGGTGCTGCGTTATCTGCGGGACGTGGTCTTCCCCGTCCAACCGGAAGGGGAAGCAGAGGTAGACGGTTCTAACAGCAGCCGGCCGGAAGCCGAGGCAACCGTGGCAGGCGCGCAGGGCTAACCGCAGACCTAACCCGCCGCACCCTCCAGCGGCCAGGTGTGCACCGCCTCGTTGGTATGCATGTTGTGCGAATTCTGCCGCGTCATCTCGGCCTGCGCTGCCGGACGGTCCAGCCAGCCTCCTACAAACAGCCGCAGGGTCTTGATCTGCCAGCTGGCGCCGTTCTGTTCCGTCTAGGCGCGGGCGCGCAGGATCTCCACGTACCTGTCGATCAGATCCGGGCCCACACGAAGATCGGCCAGTCCGTCGGCGGCCAGCGGCAGCAGGCGGCGGACAATCAGCTCCGCCACCTCGAATATCTGTGACGCCCGGTTTCTGCAGCCTAACGTCGGTCCAGGGAACGCACCGCGTTCTTCTCCCGCCAAGGCAAGGACCTGACCTGCTACTTGCCTGGTGTGTGGGCGGCCGCCACTGATGCGGTGCCCTCCGGCTTCGTGGTCGATGGGGGAGCTGGGGGAGCAGATTGCTGCGGGACGGAAGCTCATGGGCTTCCGTTCCGCAGCAATGTGCGGGCCGGATCAGCAGGCGGAATTTGAATCGCCGTTTAATCGGCAGCTGCCGGTGGGAGCCAACGCGTTGGCTGTCCGGGACCGCCCTTGGTCAGGGGATCTGGGGCTTCGCGTTTTTGGCGACGATGAGGTCGATGAGGAGCTGGTCGCGCTGGTTCAGGGTCTGTGACCAGTCGTAACCGTCGAGCTCCTGCGTGACGCCGTCGGCCATGACGGGGATGTAGTCGTCGGTCTCCGGGTAGGTGCCCAGGGTCCTGGCCCACTCGCGCTGGGCCGGGCCGATGTGCTCGAGGACGTGGGTGATGCCGCCGTCGCCGCCGGAGGCGTGCAGGTTGAGGAAGGGGCCAAGCAGTGCCCACCTTAGGCCGGGGCCGTAGGAGATGGCGGTGTCGATGTCCTCGACGCTGGTCACCCCGGTAGAGACCAGGTGGAACATCTCGGTCCACAGGGCGACCTGGAGGCGGTTGGCTACGTGGCCGGGCACTTCCTTGTTGATGCGGATGGGCTTCTTGCCGATCTCGGTGTAGAAGGCCAGGGCCCGGTCCACGGTCTCGGGCGAGGTCTGCCGACCGCCGAGCACTTCGACCAGCGGGATCAGGTGCGGCGGGTTGAACGGGTGCCCGAGGACCATGCGCTCGGGGTGCTGCATGCCCTGCTGGACGTCTGTGATCAGCAGCCCGGACGAGGAGGTCGCGATGATGGCCTTGTCGCTGGCGCCGGCTTCGATCTGGGCCAGCATGGCGTGCTTGACCTCCAGACGCTCCGGTCCATTCTCCTGGATGAACTCGGCGCCGCTCACGGCCTCGGTGATCGAGGCGGTGAACCGAAGATTGTCTTTGGTGGCACCCTCGGCCAGGCCGATGGTCTCCAGGGCTGGCCAAAAGTCCTCGACCCAGCGGCGCAGTCGGTCCTCGGCCCCGTCTGCGGGGTCAGAGGCGACGACCGTGAATCCTTGAGCCAGGTAGTACGCGGCCCAGCTGGCGCCGATGACGCCGGTTCCAACGACGGCGATCGTCCGGTTGGAGTTGCTTGTGATGCTCATGGTGATTGTCCTTTCAGGTACTGCTTGTTTGTGAGGCTGCTTGTCCGGGTGCTACCGGATGTCCTCGAAGATCCGCTTGCTCGTGAGCATCTTGGCGGCGACGATCATGACCACTGCGGCCGCGATGAAGACCAGGAGCGGGAGCGTCCACCCTCCGGATAGGGACGAGAGCACTCCGCCGAGGAAGGGGCCGACGGTGCCGAAGGCGTAGCCGATGCCCAGGCTGAATCCGGTGACGGTGGAAGAGCCCTCGGGGGTCCGGGTGCGCTGGTTGAACATGACCATCGCGAACGGGAACGCGCCGCCGGAGATGCCGGCGATGACGGCCCATAGCCCGGCCGCGCCGGGAGCAACCATGATGCCGGTGTAGCCGATGATGGAGGCCACGGGGAAGAGGATGCCCAGCCAGAACGGGTTCTTCATGCGGGTGGCGATGATCGGGGTGATCAGGGCCATCGGCAGGGTCAGGAACGTGTAGATGGAGTACATTCCGGCCGCGCCCGCCTCATCGAGGCCCTGGGCCTGGAAGATGGTGGGCAGCCACGCGAGCATGGCGTAGGTGTTCAACGCGGCCATGCCGTAGAAGATAGCCCCGCCCAGAGAGATCGGGTTGGTGAACAGCTTGGCGATGCCGACCTTCTGCGCTGCGGGGCCCGTGCCGGTTCCTTGGGTCGCGGTGTCCTGGCGTCCGGAGCGCACGGCGGCCAGGATCCACGGGAGTGCGGCGAGCACCATGAGGATGGCATAGGAGGCGACCGAGGCCCGCCAGCCGGCGGCGTTAGACATGGGGACCGCGAGCATGGCGGGGACGGTGGCTCCGGCCTGGGTCATGAGGGTCAGCACGGTCATGGCGGTGCCCTGCCGGTCCGGGAAGTACCGCTTGACCAGCGGCGGGCCGACCACGTTGCCGATGCCCATGCCGAACAGGGCGATCGCTCCGAAGGCTAGGAACCCGATGGCCGAATCCCCGATCACCCGCAGCACGGTGCCGAGGACGCCCAGGGCCATGGCCACCACGGCCATCTTCGCCGGGCCGAGGCGCCGGATGAAGACCGGGGCCACGAAACCGGCGACGCCGAAGGCGATCGTGGGCAGCATGCCGAGGATCGTCGCGCCAGTGGTACCGAGGGCAACGTCGTCCTGGATCCGGCCCAGGATCGGCGAGATGCCGGTCACCGCATGGCGCAGGGAAAACGCCATGAGGATCAGGCCGACGAAGTAGAGAATCCGCCCCCGCCAGGGTTTCCGGACCGGGGCTGCCTGTGTGGATTGGGATTGGGAAGTGGTGCTCATCAGACGGCCGCCTTGGAGTCGCCATCGATGGGGAACATCTGGCCCGAGATGGTGCGGGCGTGCGGTCCGGCGAGGAAGAGGACCAGCTGGGCGATGTCGTCGGGGTTGATGAACTGCTTGACCGATTGGTTGGCCATCGCGCTGTCGATCTCCTCCTGCACGGTACGGCCGGAGACCGCAGCGCGGCCTTCGAAGACGCTCATGATGCGCGGGCCGTCGACGGCGCCCGGGTGGATGGTGTTGGAGGTAATGCCGAACTGGCCCAGTTCCAAGGCCAGGGTCTTGGCGAAACCGACCAGGCCCCACTTGGTAGTGGAATAGGCAACCCGGTTCGGGTAGCCAAAGCGGCCGGCCAGCGACGACATTGTGATGATCGAGGCGGCCTCCGACCGCTTGAGCAGCGGGATGACCGCCTGCGTGACGTTGAACGTGCCCTGCAGGTTCACACCTACGACGGCGGCGAAGGCGTTCGCATCGTACTTGTCGACAGGGGCGGTGGGGCCGGCGATGCCGGCGTTGTTCACCAGCACGTCCAAACCGCCGAGCCTCGTGTTGACGTCTTGAGCGAGCACCTTCCCGGCCTCCGGGGCGCTGACATCGACCACCGAACCGCTGATGTTGGAGTACTCCGCGGTAACCGCGGCTACGGCGTCGGCGTTAATGTCCGCGATGTGCACGTGTGCACCTGTGGCGGCGAAGGCCTTGGCGATGGCCAGGCCGATTCCGTTTGCTCCGGCCGTGACCAGAACGCGCTGCGACATTGTCTTCTCCTTGTGGTGATTTACCAGGCGGGGACAAAGGCGGGTGGGGTAGTGACCTCGTCAGTGTCCGAGACGCAACTTATATGCGTATGCATCTACCATGGGCCCGTGAAGGTTGACGTGTCAACTAATGTGAGGGAGTAGACAGATTAGGCGGAATCCTTAAAACCTTTTGCCCCGGAGGCAGCGTTGTCTCAACCAGGCTGGCGGCGAGTGGACGCAACACTTGTGCTTCGCTGATTTACGAATTAGAACAGCGGCCAGGGCACCGCGGACATCTCACCGCTCGGAGCCGGAAACCGCCCTGCCAAGCGCAACTTGGCGCAGCGCGCGGCGAGCGATGTGATTTCTTCGGCGCTGAGCAGGTCTGCCAGGTTTCGGCCCAGCCCGCCGTGCAGTCCTTCGCTGACACGGTCTATGCCGTCGCGTTCCTCGGCGGTTAGAGCGTCTCCCAACCATCCCCACAGCACCGTGCGCAACTTGTGGTCACGATGAAAGGTCAGCCCATGGTCCACGCCGTGCCGGTGTCCGTCCGTCATGGCAAGAATGTGGTCGCCTTTGCGGTCGGCGTTGTTGACGATGATGTCGAACACCGCCATGCGTCTCAGCGCCGGCGAGTCTTCGTGAACGAGGGCGACCATCCGTCCGTTATCATCTCGACCCTTGAGAACGTGTCTCCAGCCCGTCTCCGGCACCTGGTCCGCCGCGACCAGGTCCACGGCGCTTTGGGCGGGGTCTTGCTCCTGCCAGAGCTGTACCATTCCTTCGCCCAACGGACCATCGCGCAGCCAGGTGTGCGGCACGATGTCCCAGCCGAAGGCCTGCGAGACCAAGTAGGCGGCCACCTCCCGGTGAGCCAGGGTGCCGTGGGGAAAATCCCACAGCGGACTTTCCCCCGCTATCGGCTTATAGACCACGGCCACGTCGCCGATGCTGCCCAGAAATGTAGCGTTTGAAGCCGTCGTGATGCGTCCGGTGAGCGTCAGCTCGGCGGTCACCAGGTCCGGCGCCGGCATCAGGCCTCGGGAAGGGTACAGGTGTGCCCGTCGGCGTCTATGGGGAAGCCGCAGAGCGGGCACGTCGGACGTCCGGCGCCCACGATCTCACGGGTGCGCTTGGTGAATGCGCGGGCGGTGCCGACCGGCATGCGCACCAGCAGCATTTCGGCCGCCTGAGCCCCGCCCTCATCAAGCGATTCGTCGTCGTCGGCATCGACGTCGGTGATGGGGTAGGCCTCTATCACGACCTGCGCGGTCGTCGGGTCCCAACCTAAGCTCATGGAGCCGGTGCGAAACTGCTCCTGAACTGCCTCAAGCTGATCATTGTCAACGAGCTCAGTTGGAGTACTCGCGGGAACGCTGAAGGGGTTGCCTTCGAGGGCCATGAGCTGGTCGAGAATTTCGTCGATCTTCTCTGCGAGCAGGGCCGACTGCTGTTTCTCCAGGGTAATACTCACGATCTGCGTCCCCGCACGCACCTGCAGATAGAACGTACGCGCCCCCGGAAGGCCTATGGTGCCAACGACGACCCGATCGGGCCAGGCGAACTCGTGAACACGTGCAGGCATGTCAGTATTTTAGGCACATGAGGTTCATGGCTCCTGCTGCCCTGCACCGCCGCCCACCGGCGCATCGGCAGAGCGAATGCCGTTCGACAGCCACGACAGATCACCGGCGTCGGTGTTGGTCGCGTAGACGCTTGGCCGACTAACGCCGTAACGCACGATTGATACGGACCCCGGGCCCACAGTGATTCGCTGGAACAGGTCAAGGTGCATGCCGAGCGCGTCGGCGAGGATCGACTTGATGATGTCACCGTGACTCACCGCCACCCACACGGCCCCTGGCCCGTATTCCGTCTCGAAGGCTGCATCGTGGCGTCGAATCGCTGCCACCGACCGAGCCTGCATCGAGGCCAGGGATTCACCGCCGGGAAAGACGACGGCGGACGGTTGCGACTGCACGACCGGCCACAATTCCTCGGTCTCAAGATCACTGATCGTGCGGCCCTGCCACTCGCCGTAATCGCATTCGGTGAGGTCTAGGTCGACCGGCGCGTACGGCGAGCCAGCCTGGCGGTCGAGGATGAACTGCGCGGTCTGCCGACAACGCTCCAGAGGGCTCGACACCACCCCGACTACGGGCACCGCCGCGAGCCGGTCTCCGGTCAGGGCCGCCTGATCCCGCCCGACCTGGTCGAGGCAGACGCCGCCGGCCCGACCGGCCAGCAGGCCGGTGGCATTGGCTGTGGTGCGGCCGTGCCGCACGAGGAGGACTGTCGCCATCCACCCAGCCTAACCACCCGTTCGACGGCGGTGTGAGCCGCAGAGGGTCGCGCGTCGAACAGACCAATAACGCTTTCATGAATGGACAGACCAACCTGAGGTCTGCGTCCACGTCGAACTGTGGACAAAGTTTGACTGGGTGTGTACCTATTGAAGGTCCGGGCAGCAGACGGGCGTTCTTACCGGATCTGTCGGTGAGTTCCAGCCGGTTCCCACGGCTCCGGGCACATTCACCATCCACGCGGGGACTCTGGAGGCACGTTGAAGCTCTTGCTGACTTCTGGCGGCGTGACGAACCCGAGCATTCACTCTGCGCTCGTGCAGCTTCTCGACAAGCCGGTGTCGCAGTGCCGCGCCCTGGTCATCCCGACAGCGCAGTGGGGTCACCCGCTGTGCGGACCGGCATCGGTGCGGAACCTCCTGGCCGCCGAGAATGACTTCCGTCATTTGTCCGGCCTGGGCTGGGCGTCGCTCGGGGTTCTCGAGCTTACCGCGCTGCCCACCATTGGCGCGGATCGGTGGGTCCCGTGGCTTCGGGAGGCCGACGTGCTCTTGGTCGACGGCGGCGAGGCGACGTACCTGTCCCATTGGGTGCGGGAGTCCGGGCTGGCCGAACTGCTCCCGTCACTTCCCGACATGGTGTGGGTGGGAGTGAGTGCCGGAAGCATGGTGATGACGCCCCGGATCGGGGAAGTCTTCGTTGAGTGGCCGTCCGCTCCGGATGACCGGACTCTGGGGGTGGTGGAATTTTCAATCTTTCCGCACCTGAACGCTTTCCCGAGCAACACCCTGGCCCACGCAGAGCGGTGGGCCGCCGACATAGGCGCCCCTGCCTACGCCATCGACGAACAGACAGCGATCAAGGTCGTCGACGGCTCCGTCGAGGTGGTTTCCGAAGGACAGTGGAAGAGGTTCGAGTGATAAGTGCCCAGCATTTGTGAGGTCGCGTGGCTTTTGCCCAGGGACGGGACGAACAGCAATCGGCGAAGGACTATCGGTTTAACATCATGTTCCCGACAGCTCTGGTGATGCCGGCCGGGTACTGGTGCGTGCGTCCAGAACCTGCCCGATGGTCTTCGCGATCAAGTGAACGTCCTCGTCGCTCACGACGAACGGCGGGCTGATTTGGAGGGTGTTGCCGCGCAGGGGCCGCACGACGACGCCGTTGTCGATGCATGAGTTGGCCACAGCCTCGGCGTCCGCCTGGTCTGCGAGCTGGACGCCGGCGAGAAATCCAACGCCGCTGCGGATTTCCTGCACGAGAGGATGCGAGGCAAGAGGTGCAAGGGCCTTATCGAGGACGGATTCCAGTTCCAAGGCCCGCGCAACGAGATTTTCGTTCTCGAGGATGTCGAGGTTGGCGTGTGCAACTGCGCAAGCTGTGGCGTGCCCCGAGTACGTCATGCCGTGCCTCGATACGGGGGCGTCCTGTCCCTGATAGAACCGTCCCCAGATCCGGTTGGATATGAGGACCCCGCCCAGCGGGGCGTAGCCGGATGTTATTCCTTTGGCCAGCAGAATCATGTCGGGCTCGAGATGGAACCTTTCGGAGGCGAACATTAAGCCTGCCCGGCCGAATCCGGTGATGACTTCATCGACGATTAGAAGAATGTCGTTCTTCCGGGCGATTTGCTGCAGGCCTTCAAGATAACCGGGGGCAGGCGGAATCACCCCACCGGTCCCTATGATTGGCTCGGTGAAGATGGCGGCAATATTCTCCGGCCCGATGTCGTCGACGACTGCCTGTACGCCTTCCAGATCGTTGGTCGGAACGAGGGCCGTCTCGGGGACGAGGGAATCCGTCCCGTAGCCGTCCCTATTAAAATCAAGCCCGGCGATACTGGTGCCAAAGGCGTGGAGCCCGTGGTACGAGTAAGTACGGCTGAGGATGGTTTTCTTGTCCGGCATGCCCTCAAGCTGCCAATGGCGCCGCGCAATCTTGCAGGCCAAGTCGACGGAGTCAGACCCGCCGCTGTTGAAAATTATCTTGGCGTCCGGGATCGGCCCCAGGGCCACGAGCCGGTCGGCGAGGGAGAGTGCCACATCGTTCGAGAACCGGCCAAAAACGTGGTAAGTCTCCAGTTTGCACATCTGGTCATAGGCCGCTTTCGCCACTGATTCCCTGCCGTGGCCGATGTTTGCGTGCCACAGTCCGGCGGTGGCATCCAGCAGGCGCTGGCCGTCCGAGGTGGTCAGGTATGCGCCGTGGCCTTCGGTAATGACGATGCGGCGTTGCAGAACCGAGGGCATGTGCGCCTGGGCGCTCCACAGTGACTCGCCAACGAGCTTGGTAGGGTTTGCCGGATCAAGAACGGTTGCGTCGGTAGCCATTGTTTTTCTCCTAGGCAGGCCAATAGGGGGCGATTCCATGTAGAAGACACCGCCGGACTGCCCTGTACCTCGTCGGCAGCCCCCGATTTTGCATCGGTTGCGGGAGTCAGGCGCGGAGCCAGCTTTCGTTCAGGTGAAATTGCACTTGAACATCCGGTTGCGGCATGTGCCGCGCCGGTTAATCGAGGACGGCGAGCAGCTGCCCTTCCGTGACCGCGTCTCCTTCGGACACGGAGATGTCCGCAACAACACCCGATTCGGGCGCTTCAACCGGAATTTCCATTTTCATGGATTCGAGGATCATGATGGTTTCGTCTTCCTCAACAGACGCTCCCGGCGCCACGAGGATTTTCCAAACGTTGGCAGCCAGATCCGACCGTACTTCGCTCAATTTTTGTTCCTCCTCGAATAGCCCGGCCTTTAAGGTGTTGTGTTCGTCGTGGACCGGCGGCGCTGGCCCGTGTGGTCCATGTGTTTCTTAATCTGCTCGTCTAGGTCCTCAATGTTTCCACCTTCCACGTTTGCCAAGAGCTCCTGGTGTTCGGCCGCTATCTCTTCCGGATGGGGATACAGGTTCTCCAGCATCATGAGCGACAGGCGCGTTTCAGTGAGGAGGGTCTGATAGAAAACCGTGAGGCGTTTGTTACCGAGACTCCCGACCAAGACCGTGTGGAACGCCAGGTCCAAGTCGACCAGATCCGACCACGGATGACCTCTTTCCGAGGCTTCCTTCATGTCGACGACGATGCTGCGAAGTTCATCGAAAATCTGTTTCCTTGGATTCTTCGCCAGCTCCTCGGCTGCTGCCTTTTCAACGGAATGGCGGGCGACGGATATGTCATCCATATCCGCCTCGGACAGTTCCAGGACAAAAACCCCGCGGTTGCGTACCCGGTGCAGGAGGCCTTCCTGTATGAGCCGCTGCATTGCTTCGCGCACCGGCGAACGGCTGACGTTCAGCTGCCGGGCAAGACTGGTTTCGCGCAGCTGTTGGCCGGGCCTGTAGGCGCCCTTTTCGATCGCGCCCCGCAGCCGGTTGACAATGGTGTCCACCGTCCCGTCGATGAGGATCGGCTCCAGTACAGGCTCACTCAACTCGTTGCTCCTACCTATCCGGCGGTCAGCTCGATGCACACCGGGATCAGTCCGGTGCCGGCGCCGCGTTTTCGGCTTCCGTCAACGGACGCACAGATATGCCGGCATCCTGCAAGGACTGCCAGACCGTGCGGATAACCTCCACTGAGTTCGGCGCGTCCCCGTGCAGGCAAATGCTTTCCGGGGAGATTTCAAGATCCCGCCCGGAGACGGTGGCTACTTTCCCTTCCCGCACGAACCTGATCGCACGTGAGGAGACGAGTGCCGGGTCCCAAGCGAGCTTTTCCCGCTCGATAAGGAGGTTGCCGGCGTCGTCATAGCCGAGGTCGACAAATCCTTCCTGGACCAACCGGACGCCGTAGCGGGCGGCGAGCTCCGTGTGGCGCTTGTCGAAGCAGTAGAGAGGCAGGGAGCTGTCTATTTCGGCGACCGCCGCGATGACAGCTTCGGCCAGCTCTTCGTCCTCCAGCGACATCAGGTACATGACCCCGTGCGGTTTCACATGCGATAGTTTCGCCCCTTCAGCCTCCACGAAGCCCTTCAGGGCGCCAATCTGATAGAGCGTGTAGTCCTGAAGCTCTTCTGCCGAGACCGCTATTCGTCGTCGTCCGAAGCCCAGAAGGTCCGGCAGCGCGACGTGCGCTCCGATCTGGAGGCCTTGGTCGACCGCCGCCCGGACGGTGCGGCGCATGGTTCTTGGGTCCCCGGCATGGAAGCCGCAGGCGATGTTGGCGGCGCTGATATAGGGCATGAACTCCTCGTCCGGCGCGAAGCGCCAGCGGCCGTAACCTTCTCCCATGTCGCAGTTGATTTCGATGGCTGTGTTCATTTTCCGGTTCCTCCTGCTGCAGACATGAGCATCGAACGTTCCTCATCCAATGCATAGGCGTCGTCGATGGAAATGGGCTTGAACCGGATCCTGTCGGTCCCCGGCCGCATCTGGCCGGTTTTCCATAGGCTCGCCTTCGGCACGACTCCGAAGACGACGAAGCCGCCGGACGTGGGCCCGTCAGGTCCGAGGATCACGGGAGTGTCACCATTGAGGTTGATTCCGCCGACAGGGTAGCCGGTGTCGAGGATGTTGGATGGATGTCCGCCGGCAATCCCGCCGTCGGGCCGGGCCCACTGCAACCTCACCGGGTCCAGCCTGATACCGGTACGGTTTGAATTCTGGTCAACCGTCCAAGAGCGAGCAAAGAAGTTTTGTACGTCCGTTTCCGTGAAGAACTCGGGTGAGGCAAATGGCCCTGGCACTACTTCCAGTTCCCAGTCGTGCCGATACTCGGGGATCCGTTCCTGCGGCAGTTCCGCTATGGATGAGGTATCCGAGCTTCCGATGTCCAGGACGTCTCCCTTGACGAGCGCCCGTCCTTCCACTCCTCCGAGTGAACCCATGGTGTAGGTGGACCGGGAACCGAGGATTTGGGGGACATCGATTCCGCCTCTTACCGCCAGATAAAACCTGAACCCGGATGACGCCAAACCGATTTTCAGTTCGGCACCCGCGGGAACGTCAACGGCAGCCCATTGTGGCACCGGGCTTCCGTCGACGGTCACTTCACCTGCGGCGCCGGTTACGGCCACCGTGGCGGGGGACCGGAACCGGAATTTGGTCTTGCCCAGTGTGATTTCCAGGCCCGCAGCGTCGGGGCTGTTGCCGACGGCGACATTGCCGAGCCGGAACGCGAAATCATCCATCGGACCGGCGGGGAAATAACCGCGTGACAGCATTCCGATTCGTCCAGGCCAGTCCTGGACGGTTGTCTGGATGCCGGGTTGCGCAACTTCAATGGACATACGTGGCTCCTCACGGGACGGCGGTTGCGGCGGCAGCGGTGTCCCGCTTGGCGGTGAAGTCTGCGGCCTCGGCCACGAGCGAAGCACACCAGGCGTTATAGCCGGCGACGTCAAAGTCTTCGTCCTGTATGTCGTAGACGTATTCGCCCCGGTGGACGGCTTCGAAGGAATCGGTCAGTTCCTGCTCGGAAACGGCATGGAATCTGACCCGGTCGCAGGGGCGCAGCAGCAGAGGCGACTGGGCGAAAGCAGGGTTGCGCTGTTGGATGTCGTACACGGGCAGGGTTCTGCCGAGCAGTTGGTATCCGCCAGGCGATTCCACGGGGTAGATCGAGTAGCACGGTCCGCCCAGGCCGATAGCTCCTTCCGCTGTCCAGGTACGGGTCGGGTTGTATTTGGGCGCGAAGAGAACCTTCCGCGGATCCAAAGGAAACGTGAAGGGCAGCCCGGGGAAGAACCCGATGAATCCGACCCAGAGGTCGGTCCCGGTGACGACTTCGACCAGCTCGTCGACGTCCCGAAGCCCGTTGTAGGCGATCGTGTAATCGACGTTGTTATCGTTCATGCAGTTGGGGGCGTCGGAGCGGATGCTGCGCACATAGCGGGCAACGGCTTCCTTGGAGGTCGAATCGTGAAACGCGGCAGGAAGATTCACTCGTCGGCTGGGAAGGACCAGGTTTTCCGTACCGGCTGCGTTGTCATAGGCCTCGTCCAATGCCGAAACGAGGTTCGCCACGTTTGTTTCCGCCGGGTTGTAGGAGAGCAGTATGGAACGGAAACCGGGGGATGTTTCGACCAGTCCAGGTGGGCGGGACCGGTTCACCTCGGTGTTGATGTTGTGGACAAAGAAGTTCAGGTTCAGGTCAAAATGCATGTCACCGAACTCGGCGAGGAGGTAACTGTCGCCGGCGAGGCGGTACGTGAGCGCGGGTTTGCCATCGGTGGCCGCCCGGCGCTCGTAAAGTGCGGACGGAACTCCTGCCCAGCGTTCCGAGATGTACTGTTTGGAAACCTCGTGCGGCTTCATCGTGCGTGCTCCTCCTGACCTGTTTCGCCCCGTGCTTTTGATTCGGCGGCCCGGTGCTGGACTTCGGTCACGATGCCGGTGCTGTAGCGGCCCGACTTGAAGGCCGGATCGTTGAGAAGCATCCGGAAAAATGGAAGGTTGGTTTTTAGCCCGGCCACCTGGAAGGCTTCGACGGCGGATCCGGCACGTGCGAGTGCTTCTTCCCGGTCCTGCCCCCAAACGATGAGTTTTGCCAGGAGCGGATCGTAGGCCGTGGTCACGGTATTGCCGGCTGCATAGCCGCTGTCGATGCGGACACCTTCTCCTGCGGGTTCCGTCCACTCACTGATGAGCCCGGGCGACGGCAGAAAGCGTTGCGGATCTTCGGCATAGATCCGCATCTCGATGGCATGTCCTGTCGGTTGGAGGTTGCCGGCGTCGAAGCTGACGTCCTGGCCGGCGGCTACGCGGAGTTGTTCCTCGACAAGGTCGATGGAGAACACGGCTTCGGTGACAGGATGCTCCACTTGCAGCCGGGTGTTCATCTCCAGGAAAACAAAAGACTGCCGCACTGGATCGACCAGGCATTCGACCGTACCGGCATTGCGATAACCGACAGCAGTCCCCGCTCTTACCGCGCCGTCCAGCATGCGGGATCTTAGTTCCGGTGTGATGCCCGGCGACGGCGACTCCTCGGCGACCTTCTGGTGACGGCGCTGGACCGAGCAGTCCCGCTCTCCGAGCGCTATCACCTTGCCGCTCGCGAGTCCGAGGATCTGGACCTCGACGTGGCGGGCGTGTTGAATGAACTGTTCAATGAGGATCCGCGAGTCCCCGAAAAAGCGCTCTGCACGCGACCGTGCAGTGTCGAAGGCTGCCCGCAGGTCTTCGTCATTGTCGGCGACTATCATTCCGATGCCACCGCCGCCTCCGGATGGTTTAACGATGACCGGGTAGCCGACAGAATTGGCGATCTCTACTGCCTCAGCGGCGTCGCTTACCGGTTCGGCCGATCCTGTGGCCACCGGCACGCCTGCGGCCTGCATCAGGTTGCGGGCGTTGATCTTGTCCGCCACCATGTCCATGGAGTCCGGTGAAGGTCCCACCCACGTGATGCCGCTTTCGATAACCCGCCGGGCGAAGCCGGAATTTTCGGCGAGGAAACCGTAGCCAGGGTGGATGGCCGAAGCCCGGACGGTACGGGCTGCTTCCATCAGTTTGTCGACGTTCAGGTAGGATTCGGCAGGATTGGCCGGACCCAGGGAGAAAAATTCCGAGGCTTCCTTTACGAAGGGCAGCTCTGTGTCCACATCCGAGCAGACGGCGATGGTCCGGATTCCCAGGGCGTTCGCTGTGCGGATGATGCGCCGGGCGATCTCGCCGCGGTTGGTGACCAAGAGGGATTCAAATAACGGCGTGGTCATGATTTGACGACTCCTTTGGCGATGAGGCGCGCCTTGGCCGAGGCGCGGAAGCGGTCTGCAAGGACCGCGAGAACGAGCGCCAACCCCAGGGCGATGCTCTGCATGTTGGTATCGAGCCGCATGAAGTTCATTCCGTTGCCCAGCAGCATGATGAAGATGACGCCCAGGACAGTGCCGCCGACGCCGCCGCGGCCGCCCTGGAGCGAGGCGCCGCCGATGACGGCCGCGGTGATGGATTGAAGCGCGAATGCTCCCCCAAAGGTCGGTTGCCCTGAGCCGCTGCGGGCAGTCAGGAGGTAGGCCGCGATAGAGGACAGAACGGCGCAGATGATGTAGGTGGCAATCAGGTTCCGCCGCACCTGGATGCCCGCGGTTTTTGCTGCCAGGGCATTTCCGCCGATGGCATACAGGTGGCGGCCGAACGTTGTCCATTTCAGTGCGACGAAAACAATTGCCAGGATCGGCAGTGCTACGAGAACCAGGTTGGGTATGCCCAGGGTGAAACCTGACCCGAGGCCGACTATGTAGTCCCTCGGCAGGCCGGACACGGTGGCGCCCCCGCTGTAGACCAGCGTGATGCCCGTGACGATGGTGGCGGTGGCAAGTGTCACGATGAACGGGTTGACCTTCAGGAAAGCCACGCCGAGGCCGTTGGCCATCCCGACGACCAGTCCGACTGCGATGCAGACGACGAAACCCATGATCATGGACTGGCCTGAGAATTCCGGTATGCCGCCATAGACTTTCTGCATCATCGTGGCAGACACGATGGAAGACAGCGCGACGGTTGCCCCTACGGACAGATCAAATCCGCCCGTTACCAGTACCAGCATCTGTCCCAGGGAAATCAGTAGGAGCGTGACGGATTGCTGGGAGACGGATAGCAGGTTGTCGGGCTGCAAGAAGCGGTCGTTTGCCACGGCAAAGACGACCACCATGACGATCAGCAGCGGCGGCAGCGGTCCGACGCTGCTGAAAAACCTGAGCCAGAACTGGCGGTTTGGTTTCTTGGTACCTCGGACGGCGGTCGCCGGGCCCTTGACTTCGGTTGTTGACATGGCAGTCCTTATGCTGATGCGCCTACTGCATGCCCAAAGGCACCAGCGACAACGGCTTCGTTTGTGATTTGGTTGCCAACGAGCTCGGCCTGAACGCGCCCGCCGTTCATCACATAGACCCGGTCGGCAAGTCCGACGACCTCCTCGAGGTCGGAGGAAACCATGAGGACGCCGGCACCGTCACTGCACAGTTTGCGGAGATTGGCATATATCTCCTGGCGGGCCCCGACATCCACCCCGGAAGTAGGCTCGGCCACCACGAAAACCTTCCGTTCCCGTGTCAGGGCGCGGGCCAGAACGACCTTCTGTTGATTGCCGCCCGACAGGGCCCGGGCCTCGGCAGTTACGGACCGCGGCCGGATATCGAGCCGCTCGGCCAGTGCCTGCGCGAGGGAACGGATCCGTGCTCCGTGGATAAGCCCCAGCGTGCTGTACTTCTTAATCCGGTTGACTTCAAGAGCAATGTTCTCCTGAACGCTGAGGTCAAGCGCCAGGGCTTCCCGCCTGCGGTCCTCCGGCATGAAGCCGATACCCGCCTGGATCATCTGGCGGGGGTTGGGGCGACTGAATTTCCTGCCGTTGACCGAGACGGAACCGCTGGACAGGGGGATGAGACCGAGGACGGCCTTTGCGAGTTCACTTTTGCCCGAACCCACGAGCCCGGCCACGGCGACAATCTCACCCCGACACACCCGAAGGGATGCATGGGCGACCTTGCCGTCGGCCGTGGATGCATCCTCGATCTCCAGCAGGGGTTCACCCTTGGTTTCGGCCTTTTCCGGATAGACGGCCGCGAGCTCCCGGCCGACCATGTCGGTGATCAACTGCTCTTCGGAAACTTGGTCGAGGGTATGGGTCGAAATGAAGGTGCCGTCCCGCATCACGGTGACCCGGTCGCCCAGGCGCCGGACCTCCTCCATCCGGTGGGTGATGTAGAGAAGCGCCCAGCCCTCGTCCCGGAGCCGGTCTATGATCCGGAAAAGCCGGTCCGCTTCCCGTTCGCTGATGGCAGCCGTGGGCTCATCGAGAAGGAGGATGCCCGGTGTCCCGAGCAGCCCTTTCGTGATCTCCACGAGCTGCTGTTCGGCCCTTGGCAGCGTCCCAACCTCAGCGTCCGGGTCGATGGCTGCCCCAAGCTGGCCGACCTTCTCCCGGGCAATGGCCCGCATCTTGGTGCGGTTCACGAACCCAAAGGTTTTCACCTCACGGCCGAGGAACAGATTCTCGGTGACGGACAGCGTTGGAGCCAAACTGAAATCCTGCAGGACGACGTTGATGCCCAGTTTCCGGGCATTCGCCGGTGAGTGGTGGGCGACGTCCGAGCCGCGGACGGTAATGGTGCCGCTGTCCGGCTGGTAGTTACCGAGGAGGATGTTCACAAGCGTGGATTTTCCCGCGCCGTTCTCGCCCAGCAGGATGTGTACTTCGCCGGGGTAAAGGTCGAGGGACATCCCTTTGAGTGCCCTCACGGGCCCGAAGGTCTTGACGATATTGCCAAGTGCAACGATCGGATGCTGTTCCAATGCCAGCTTCACTCCCTTCAGATGCGAGTGCCCACGAACCGGGAACCCACGCGGGGCCCGGCCCCGCGTGGATGAATCAGCTCTTCGGTGTCCAGCTCGTCACCGTCTTGAAGTCCCGCGGCGCGAACATCTCGTTGTAGGGCACGTCGGCGGCGTTCTCCTGGGTGATCATCTTGGGCACCGGTCCGGAGGTGGGCGCCTCCAGCTTCTCGCCTTCCAGCATGCGGACGGCTTGGTCAACGGCCATACGTCCCTGGATGGTGGTGAAGTCCGTTGGCGAACCTACGGCGTCGCCGGCCACGATCGCGTCGTACACGGGCGGGATGATGTCGAAGGCGTAGACGTCAACTTTTCCCGTCATGTTGGCGTTCCGCACCGCATTCACACCGGCTTCGGCAGCAATATCAACTCCCACGATGTGGGTGATGTCGGGATGGACCTTGAGGGTGTCCTCAATGAGGTTCTGCTGGATCTCCAGGCCCGGATCGGCGCGCCGCATCTCCGCCATCTTGACGTTGGTTCCTTTGATGGTGTCCTGGAAACCCTTGACTGCCGCATCGGACCATCCGGCGCCTTCCGGCCCGGGGAAGAAACCCACCAGGGCGGGTGACCCCTTGGTGTCATCGATGATGTACTCGGCCGTCGTCACTGCCAGATCATGGAAGCTCACGAGCGCGTGGGAGAAGAGGGGATTGTCCTTGGACTCGGGGCAGTCCGTACCGTTGATGAAGTCCACCACCGGTATTTTCTTTTCCAGCGCGGCGGCCACCTGGGGGCATACGCCCGTTGCGTTGATGGCGCCCAGAACGATCGCGTCGTAGCCGCCGTTGATGCAGTCCTGCATCTGGCTTAGCTGCTTGTCGAGGTTGGTATAGCCTCCAGCCTCGAACATGCTGTACTCAACCTTGTCCCTCTGTGCCTCGATCAGCGTCCCGTAGTTCGTGGCGGCCCAGTAGGAATCCTTCATGTGAGGGAACAGGACGCAGATCTTCCACTGCTTGGTAATTTTGTCGTTTGCAATGGGCTCATAGGTGGTTTCCGTCGTCTTGCCGTTCAGAGCCGTATTGAGGGCGGGCGTAGTCCAGTTCTCCGCGGAACCGGTGCCCGTGGCTTCCCCGGTCTGCCCGTCTCCGGAGCCTCCCATTGCCCCGCACCCGGTTGCCGCCAAGGTGGCGGCCAGTGCAAGCGCGCCGATGGTGTTGGCTTTCCTGTTTAGCTTCATGTGTTTCTCCCAGCGCCGATAGCCGAAGGCCCGCCCGGCAGAGGCCGATTAAGTCGATTGCCTTTTGTACACAATCTGCAGCGGGTGTTGCCAGCATAGTCCGTGACGGGGATCACATCAACACTTTTCGCGCTGTTTCTGCATCGCTTGAAGTTCAGTGCTGAAGGACGGCCTGGACCTGCCGCACCTATCGCGAGCGCTTCAGGTCTCGCCGGGCCGGCCGGGTGGACCCCTGTCAATCGCGCTTTCTTCGCGCCGACCGGCAGGCTTTCCGGGCCAACTCAGGGCTACGGAGTAAACTATGCAATTGTCGACTAAAGACATCTGACATGGACAGCGATGGTTTCGGGTTCGACCAGAACGAGTTGGTGGGGCTCAATGGCAGCGAGGATGGAAATCAGGATGAAAAGGGGAGTGCTCGACCCGATAGTGCAGGAGTCTACGCCGGCCATTATTGCCCGCCGTATCCGCGATGCAATCGCCCGAGGTGATTTCGCTCCAGGCCTCCAACTCGGTGAAGCCGAGCTTGCCAAAGAACTGGGGGTCAGCCGGGGGCCCCTGCGGGAGGCCATGCAGCGGCTCACCCAGGAAGGGCTGCTCGTCAGTTACCGGAACAGGGGCCTCTTCGTCGTCAGTATGGACGAGGACGATTTTCGGGACATCTACCTGGCCCGAACCGCGGTGGAAGCAGCCGCCATCCGCCGCCTGGTCAGCACAAACCCGGAGGACAGCGCGGCCCGGCTAATGAAAGCCGTGCATGCCATGGAGGATGCGGCGGAAAGCCCCCGCGGCGAAGCCATGACCGAAGCGGACATGAGCTTCCATGCCCTCCTGGTTGAGCTCGCCGGCAGCCCTCGCCTGAAGAAGATGCACGACACTCTCCTGACGGAAACACGGATGTGCCTCAATGCCCTGAAAAGCACGTACGCTACCGCCGACAAGCGCATCGCCGAGCACAAACGCATCGCGGAAGCCATCTCCAGGGGAGATTCAGACCTCGCCGAGAAGCTGATGGCCGAACACATGGAGGACGCACTGATGCGGCTGATCCCCTAGCCGTCCCCTCGGGTTGCGCCAGTGCTCCCTCACCTTCCATATTTCCCGCCGATGAGTGGGGGAGCCATTCGCGAGGCGGCGTCGTGGGACGAGGTTGCCAATCCCTAGACCCGCGGGATGGCCATGTACTTGATCTCCAGAAATTCATCCAAGCCCACGCGCCCGCCCTCGCGGCCCAGACCGGAGGCCTTGATGCCGCCGAACGGCGCCGCCGGATTCGAAACGATGCCCGTGTTAAGGCCGACCATGCCCGACTCCAGACCCTCGCCGACGCGGAAGGCGCGGTCCAGGTCCTGGGTGAACACAAAGCTGGCAAGGCCCCAAGGGGTGTCGTTCGCCCACCGCACCACCTCGTCTTCGGCGTCGAAGGGGATGACGGGCGCCACCGGGCCGAAAATTTCTTCGTTCATCAGCGCGGCGTCGGGGCCGACGTCCGCAAGCACTGTTGGGGAGTAGAAGTAGCCGCTGCCCTCCGGGCGGGAGCCGCCGCAGACCACCTTGGCGCCCTTGGAAACGGCGTCGTCCACAAGTTCCTGGACCTTGTTGAGAGCCTTTTCCTCCACGAGCGGGCCGACGTCCGTGCCGCTCACTGCGCCGTCACCGACCTTCAAGGCGCTCAGCCGCTGGGCGAGGCGGACGGAGAAGTCAGCGGCCACGGAGCGCTGCACGAAGATCCGGTTGGCGGCGGTGCAGGCTTCACCCATGTTGCGCATCTTTGCGGCGAAAGCTCCCTCAACGGCGCGGTCCAAGTCCGCGTCATCAAACACAATGAGAGGGGCGTTCCCGCCCAGTTCCATGGAAGAACGCATGACGTTTTTGGCAGCCTGCTCCAATAAGCGGATGCCCACGCCGGTGGACCCGGTGAAGCTAACCTTTCGGGCAATGCCGCTTTCCATCCATGGGGTGACCACCTCGGAGGCTTTGGAGGTCGTGACCAGGTTCAGCACACCCTTGGGCAGGCCAGCCTCTGCCAGGACGTCCGCCAGTGCCAGCGAAGACAGTGGAGTGAGGTTGGCAGGCTTGAAGACCATGGTGCAGCCGGCCGCAATGGCAGGGGCGATCTTCCGGGTGCCCATCGCCAGTGGAAAGTTCCAGGGCGTGACCAAGACGCAGGGTCCAACGGGTTCCTTCGAGACGAGGATGCGGTTCTTGCCGTCGCCGCTGGTGGTCAGATCTCCGCTAATGCGGACGGCTTCCTCCGAGAACCAACGGAAGAACTCGGCGGCGTACGCCACCTCGCCTCTTGACTCGGCCAAGGGTTTTCCCATTTCCGTGGTCATAATCAATGCCAGTTCGTCTTGGCGGGCCATGATCAGGTCGAACGCGCGGCGCAGGATTTCGCTGCGCTCCCGGGGCGGGGTCTTGGCCCACTGTTTCTGGACCCGGCCGGCGGTTTCGATCGCCCGGCGCGCGTCTTCGGGGCCCCCGTCGGCGACGCTGGCGATGACTTCCTCGGTGGCAGGATTGACGACATCGAACCGGGCACCGGACGATGCTTCGGTCCACTCCCCGTCAATGTAGAGGTTCGTGCTGACCTTTGCGACGGCGTTGAGCGCCTTTTGTGACGTTCGGGAGCCGGCTGACTGAATGCTCATGAGCGATCCTTTTCTTGGTTGGAGGTGTTGTGGCCGGCGTTGCGTTGGGAAATCAATGCTGCTCATTCGCCGGGGTCCAATAGTTGGGCCAGGTGACGACCCGGCCGGGAGCCATCGATCTGTTTCACCTGCATGGCGCAGGAGAATCCGTCAGTAAGGATCACCGAAGAGGAATCGGTCTGACGCAGGGCCGGGGCCAGCGCTTGCTCGGCAACCAGCATGCTGATGCCGTAGTGATCCTTCTCGAAGCCGAAGTTTCCGGCCACGCCGCAGCAGCCGGGCGCATCCACCACACTCTTGACGCCCGCGGCCCTGAGTGCCGAGCGCTGGACACCGGCTCCGAAGACCGAGTATTCGTGGCAGTGCGTCTGCAGTACCACTTGTTCTGGAAGGGGGCGGGCCGGCGCTGGTTTCCATCCGGCATTGGACAGCTCGTCGACGTACGTCGCAAAGCTTCGCACCCGGGCGGCAACCCGGCGGGCCCGTTCCGTGTGGACCAGCTCGGGCAGGTCCTTGCGCAGCGCCGCCGCGCAACTGGGTTCCACCACCACGATGGGCCGATCGGTCCCGTCATCCAAAACCTCCGCTGCCGAGGCCATGTGCTTTTTTGCGGTGTCCAGCTGGCCGGTGGAAATCCAGGTCAGGCCGCAGCAGGACTCGGCTGAGCATTCCACGGAGCCCGAGCCGGCCAGAACGCGGGCAGCGGAACCGGCCACCTCCGGCCGGAAGCCGCGGGTGAAGGTGTCCACGAAAAGCACCACGCCGTGTTCATCCGGAGCAAGGCCGCCGCTGTGGTCGGTTGCCGGACCGATGCCGGCGGCTGCTACTTCGCGACGCCACTCGCCGGCTCCGGCGAAACGTGGCATCGCACGCCGGGTGGTCAGCCCGCCCAGGACGGAGGCGACCTTCGCCAGCGGGGTGGACATCACGGCGTTGACCAGAGGCGCGGAGCGGCCGGTGAGCTTAAGCCAGCGGGGCAGCCAGCCCAGGGAGAAGTGGGAAATGGGGCGGAGTCTGCCCTTGTAGTAGTGCGAGAAGAATTCGGATTTGTAGGTGGCCATGTCGACGCCCGTGGGGCAGTCGGTGGAGCAGGCCTTGCAGGAAAGACAGAGATCAAGCGCCTCGCGGACCTCCTCGGACTTCCAGCCTTCCTCCACGGTGCGGGCGCCGCGGACCATGTCCTGGAGTACCCGGGACCGGCCCCGGGTGGAGTCCTTCTCGTCCTTCGTGGCGCGGTAGCTCGGGCACATTACGCCGCCCGCGTCCGTGCGGCACCGTCCCACGCCTATGCAGCTTTGAAGCGCGTGGACCCATGGGTCTGTACCGCTGCCGGTGGAGGTCCCGGGGGTGTCGGTTTCGGCGGTCGCTCCGCCTCCGGCGCTGACCGGGCGCAGGTCGAAGCTCGTGCGCCAATGCCGCTCGGGAATGCCTTGGAGCGCCAGATTGACGTCCAGGGGGTCAGGATCGGTGAGGGATCCGGGATTGAGGATTCTTGCCGGGTCCCAGGTGCGCCGGTACGTGGCGAAGGCCGCCAGCAGGCGCGGGGAGTACATCAGGGGCAGCAGTTCCGATCGTGCCCTGCCGTCGCCGTGTTCGCCGGAGAGCGAACCGCCGTGGCGGACCACCAGCCGGGCAGCTTCCTGTGTGAAGTCGCGGAAGACGCGGCGGCCGGCTGGGGTGCGCAGGTCATAGGTGATCCGGATGTGCATGCAGCCGGCACCGAAGTGTCCGTACATTACGCCCGTCAGGTCGTAGCGGCCCAGAAGGTCGCGGAAGTCTGAGAGGTACTCCGCAAGGTTCTCGGGTGCGACTGCAGAGTCTTCCCATCCTGGCCAGGATTCTCCACCGGTGGAGAGGCGGGCTGAGAGCCCGGCGCCGTCCTCGCGGACACGCCAAAGAGCGGCTCGCTCCTGCAGGTCCGGCACGGCGTGCCCATCCACCAAGCGGCCGTTTTCCCTGAGTCGGGCGAGCAGTCGGTCAGCTTCCGCCCTGACCTGGTGCGGATTCCCGCCGTCGAGGTCCACGTACAGCCAGGCTTTGCCTGTGGGCAAACCCGTCACCGAGCCCTTGCCGCGGCGGAAGCGCATGGTGTCCACGATCGCCTCATCGATACCTTCGACGGCAGCCGGGGAGAACTCCAGGATGGTCATGACGTCCCGAGCCGCGTCGACTATGTCCGCATAACCCAGGCACACCAGCAGGGCGCTGGCCGGCTTAGGCACAAGCTTCATCCGGGCGCCGACAATGATGGCGCAGGTCCCCTCGGACCCCGCGAGGGCTCGGGCGATATTGAACCCGTTTTCCGGAAGAAGATGCGCCAGATGATAGCCGGAGACTTGACGTCGGATCCGTTCGAGTTCCAGGCGGAACTCGGACAGGTGACTGCGGGCCAAGTCTTTAAAGGAGGCGGTCAGTGCACCCGCGCGCGCTGCGGAGTCGTTGTCGCCGGGATCTGTGGCACGCAGCCCGCCGGCCGTGGCCGTCAGGCGCGCGCCATCCGAAGTGACGACGTCAATCTCCACGACGTGGTCGGAGATCCGGCCGTAGCGAACGGAGTGGTTGCCGCACGCATCGTTGCCCAGCGAGCCGCCCACGGTGGCACGGTTCTTGGAGGACGGGTCCGGGGCGAAGGTGAACCGGTCACCGGTGGTTTTCTCCACCTCGTGGGAGAGGACCGCGAGCACGACGCCGGGCTCGACGCTCACGGTGCCCTCCACCTCGTCGATCTCGTGGATCGCGTTCATGTGGCGGGAAAAGTCAAGTATCACGCCTGGGCCCATGGCGTTGCCCGCCATGGACGTCCCGCCGCCGCGCCCGATCAGCGGGGTTGCCGTTTCCCGGCATGCAGCAACGACCGCGAGCACGTCCTCGACCGTCCGGGGGAACACCACGGCAAGCGGGGGTACCCGGTAGTTGGAAGCGTCATAGGAGTATTCCGCCACGCGGCGTGGCGAGACGTCGGCAGCCACGCCCGCGGATGCCAGGCGTGCAAGCACCGCGGGGAGGCCTGCATCCGGTGCGCCTGTTCGGCGGGTGCCCGTTGCCGGGCCTGCGGGGGAGCGAACAGCATCCGTCATGGGTGGGCTCAATATTTCGAGGAAACGGCCGCGGTGACGGTGGCGACGGCGTTTTCGAAGCGTTCGAGGCCGGTGGCGATTTCTTCGGCGGTGACGATAAGGGCGGGGATCAGTCGGACGACATTGCCTGCGGGCCCGCACGTGAGGGTGAGCAGGCCGTGGCGGGTCGTGGCCTGTTGGACTGCTGCCGCGGTGGCGCCGTCGGGGCCGCCGGCTTCGGTGGTGAATTCAATGCCTTGCATCAGGCCCTTGCCGCGGACGTCGCCAATGGCGGGGACGCGGGCCTGGATTTCCTTTAGTCCGGCCTGGAGTTGCTCGCCGCGGATCCGTGAGTTTTCCACTAACCCTTCGTCACGAATGACATCGAGGGTGGCGACGCCGGCGGCGGCAGAGACCGCATTACCGCCATAGGTCCCGCCCTGGGACCCGGGCCAGCCCCTGGACATCAGTTCGGTGGAAGCGGCGATTGCGGAGATCGGAAATCCGGAGGCGATGCCCTTCGCAGTGATGAGGATGTCAGGGATGGCGGCGGAGTACTGGTGCCCCCAGAACTTGCCCATGCGGCCTACGCCTGTCTGGACTTCGTCGAAGATCAGCCGGATGCCGTGCCGGTCGGCACGTTCGCGCAGTCCCTCCAGGAACGCCGCCGGAGTGGGCAGATACCCACCCTCGCCGAGGGCCGGTTCGATCAGGAATGCTGCGGTGTCGTTGGGCGCGGTGCGGGTTTGCAGCAGGTAGTCCAGTTCCTTTAATGCGAATTCCACGGCGGCCGCCTCATCCCAGCCGTAGCGGTAGGCGTAGGGGAAGGCGGACATGTGCACCCCCGACATCAGCGGGGAGAACCCTGCGGAGAACTTCGTTCCGGCGGTGGTCAGCGAAGCCGCCGCAACCGTCCGACCATGGAAACCGCCCTGGAACACTACGAGGTTTGGCCGGCCCGTGGCCATTCTGGCCAAACGGATCGCAGCCTCCACCGCCTCCGATCCGGAATTGGCATAAAACACCGAGTCCAAGCCTTCCGGCAGCACCTCGCCAAGCTTCTCGGTCAACGCCAGCAACGGCTTGTGCATCACCGTGGTGTACTGGGCGTGAATGATCTTTCCCACCTGACCGCGGGCCGCCTCCACTACCCGCGGGTGGCAATGACCCGTGCTCGTCACCCCGATGCCGGTAGTGAAATCAAGGTACGTTTTTCCATCGGTCGCGTAGATCCAACTGCCCAGGGCGTGATCGACTGTCAGTGGGGTCGCCTGCTTCAACAGAGGGCTAAGGGAGGCCATGCGTCCCATGATGCGCGTCACATTATTTTATTGTCAACAATCGTCGATCAAGTTAGTGTCAGAGGTGGGATACCGCGGATTTGAGCGGAGGCACCGCTCAATCCGCCGGGGCGCGGTTCTTGATGATTTTCCGAAAACACAAGGAGCAACCATGAGCACAGCATCAGCCGCCGTTGCGCGACAGGGTGTCCTGGCCGACGCCCTGGTCCCCAGCACCGCCTTGGCCAACACCGCGCTGGTTGTCGGCGGGGCAGGCCTGACCGCCGTCATGGCGCAGTTGGCCGTACCGCTGTGGCCGGTCCCGATCACCGGCCAGACCCTGGCCGTCCTGCTGGTCGGCAGCACGCTGGGCCCGGTCCGCGGCATGCTGTCGATGGCACTGT
>NZ_JBNHGF010000003.1:0-45292 GCF_059091005.1 Arthrobacter sp. Y3223164 | reverse complement strand
CGGGCGTCGCTGCTGCGCGGGACGCGGGCGCGGGAAGCTCCGGAGGCCGCCGCCGAACCGACAGGCACCCGAGAGGGCAGCCGGACGCACGCTGTCAGCCCGACTAATGCAACCACCCACCGGGTGTGAAGGCACACGCCGGAGGAGGATGCGGATGAGACGTCGTGTGCTGCTTGTTGCATCAGTTGCCGCCGCGGTGTCCCTCCCCTCGTGCTCGCTGCCATTCCCGCAGGCCGATGGGCGGGCGCAGCCGGCCTGCAACGTCCTGCTGGGCGTGGCCGCCAACCCGCTGCCGGGCCAGGACTGGGATGCCGCCCTGACCGATTTTGAGGCGGCGGCCGGACGGAACGTGGACGTGGTCCGCTATTACAAGCGAGGCCAGGAGAAATTGTTCCCCGATGAGATCGAACGCACACGCAGCAACGAATCGGGTCAAAACAGGATTCTTTTCTACAACTGGAAACCGGACGGGCTGACCTGGCGTCAGGTCGCCGACGGCGCCGCCGATCAGTACCTTAACCGGTTGGCCCGCCAGCTGGCCGCGCATGCCAAGCAGCCGTTTTTCCTGTCGCTGAACGCGGAGATGGAAGACGAGGTCAACACGGACCCGGATTCCGGTCAGACTGCCGATGATTTCCGCCTGTTTTTTCGCCACGTCGTGGCGACACTGCGGTCCAACGGTGTGGACAACGTGGTGACGGTGATGAACTACACCGGTGCCGAAAAGTGGGCCATGAAAGACTGGTTCGGCGACCTGTACCCAGGTGACGACGTCGTTGATTGGATTGCGCAGGATCCCTATGCCTACCCCGAATCCGGCACCACGGACTTGGCGGGGCTCGTCAACCGCACGAGTGGCGGGGCCTGGCCCGGTTTCTATGATTGGGCGGTGGCAAACTACCCGGACAAGCCCCAGATGCTCGCCGAATGGGGTGTTGCGGCGGAACTTCCACCAGCCGGCGCCAAGGCGGACTTCTTCAAAACCGCCGCCGACGACCTCGCTGCCCTGCCACAGCTGCGCGCGTTGGTGTATTGGAACCATTCCGGCCCTGACCAGGAAGACCATCTGGCGGTGGGTGACACCTCCATCGATTCGCGTCCGGGGGACTTGGCCGCTTTCCGCGAATTCATCGAAGACGGCGCACTGAATTCCCCTTCTGCATGCCGACTGGCGCACGAACAATGAGCCAGCGGGTGCGCCTCGCCGGCGAAAACAATGGGACGCACCCGCATTCCAGAAAGAATTCTCCTGCGCGCGGGGCCGGGTCACTTATTCCAGTAGCAGCACGGAAAAATACTCTATTTCCCCGGCGGCAGGGCTGCCAGAATATCGTTTCATGGACATGACTATCGGCTTCGCCGCGTTCGGCATCGGCATCGTCGTCGGGCTGACCGGCATGGGCGGCGGCGCTTTGATGACACCGATGCTGGTGCTCTTCTTCAACGTCCCGCCGCTGACGGCCGTCTCCAGTGACCTCCTGGCCAGCGCAGTCATGAAACCGGTCGGATCGGCGGTTCACCTGCGCCGGAAGACCGTGAACCTGCAGCTGGTTAAGTGGTTGGCTATCGGGGCCGTGCCATCGGCTTTCTGCGGGGTCCTGATACTCAAGGCGCTCGGCGACGACGCCCGGGTCCAAGACGGAATCAAACTCGCCTTGGGCTGCGCCCTGATGCTCACCGCCGTGCTCTTGGTCGTCCGTGCCTACATCCGGTTGGTCGAACGCGCGAAGTCACGCGACGGGCTGGGCGCGAAGCTGCCGCTGGATAGACCGGAAGTAGCCGCCCGGATCCTGCCGACGGTGCTGCTCGGCGTCGTCGGCGGCATGATCGTCGGCCTGACATCCGTCGGGTCAGGTTCGATCATCATCATCGGTCTCATGATGATCTATCCGGGACTCAAGGCTTCCCAGCTGGTGGGCACGGATCTGGTGCAAGCCGTGCCGCTTGTCGTGGCCGCTGCCATCGGTCATATGCTGTTCGGGTCGCTGGACCTGGGAATTGCCCTGCCACTGATTCTGGGCAGTATTCCGGGCGTCTGGGTCGGAGCCCAGATGTCGTCCCGGCTCAGCGGTGGTTTCGTCAGGCGGGCGCTGGCTTTCGTCCTCCTGGCCTCCTCGCTGAAAATGCTGGGTGTCGACAACACCACGACGGGGATAATCCTGGTCGTGGTGCTGCTGGTGGCACCGCTGGTCTGGATGTACATCCGCCGGCGCCGGGGCTTCCCCGCCCTGGCCTGGACCGAGAAGCACGAACGGGTCCGCGCAGCGGCTGGCCAACCGGCGTCGGAGGTGGCGCAATGAGTGACTGGTCCGCTTCCTTGCACGAGCCGGTGTTCGCGCTGTCCGGCGCCAGGCTTGACGAGCTGGAGCTGCTCACGGGCGGCCTGTACGCGCCAGCGGACGGCTACTGCCGGCCGGGCAATAAACCGGACGGCTGGCCACACGAGTTCACGCTGCCCGTGCCGCCCGATGTCGCACGGCAAGGCGCCGCCCAAAGTGCCCTCCTCCTGTCTGACCCGGAAGGCACGCCGCTTGCCCGGCTCGCGGTTGCTGAACTCGGCGACCACGGAGAGCCAGAGAACCCGGAGGCAGCGGCAGGCACGGGCGGCAACGGTGCCGTTTATGTGAGCGGCACCCTGAAGCCGTTACAACCGGCAGAGCACCCGCCGGCGCGGAGACTTCGCCTGACCGCTCCCCTGTCGGAGGCGGACGGCCCGTGCCTTGTCGCAGCCTTCGCCGTACCGCCGGAGCCGGCACAGATCGCCGAGGCGGTGGCCGCCGCCTCCGAAGCCGGTTGCCGCCTGTTGCTGACCGCCGTCGTGAGCAGTTCCGCCTCCGCCACGCGGGACCTCGGGAGGCTGCTGGACGCCCTGGACCGCTGCGCCCATCGGGTTTCCGGCGCCTTGGTGCGTCTGCTGGTCATACCGGATGCCCAGGACCATTCCCTGCTGCGAAGCCATGCGCTGGAGCGGCTTGGCGCCGCGGCTGTCCTGGATTTCACGGCGGCTGATGCGTCCGGCGCCTCCCCTTCGCCACCCGCCGCCCCCGCCGCCGGAGCGCGGCCGGAGGGCCTGGTCGTGCTGTTTACGGGGCTTTCCGGCTCCGGCAAGTCGACCTTGGCCCGCCGGTTCACGGAACGCTTGCAGGGTTTGGATGACCGCGAGGCCATCCTGCTGGACGGCGACGAAATGCGCCGCATGCTGTCGGCGGGGCTGGGCTTCTCGCCGGCCGATCGTGAGCTGAACGTCCGTCGAATCGGTTGGGTGGCGGCACAGATTTCACGGGCCGGGGGCATAGCGGTCTGCGCACCGATTGCACCCTTCGAAGCCACACGCCGGGAGGTTGCGGCAATGGCCCGGGAGGCGGGCGGTTACGTTCTGGTGCACGTCTCGACCCCCTTGGAGGTCTGCGAGGCCCGCGATCGGAAGGGCCTGTACGCGAAGGCTAGGGCGGGCCTCATTCCAGACTTCACCGGCATCGGTTCACCCTACGAAACGCCGCAGGACGCCGATTGCGTGGTCGACACTTCCCGGGTGGACATCGAGGAGGCTGTCGCGGAGCTCCTCAGCCTGGTGAGAGCGGCGCAGAAGCCGCTTACTGCCGCGGCCAACCGCTAGGCGAGCCAGGGGAACCGGCTGTCCCTCACGTTCCAACCACCCTGCATAACAGCCCTGCCCGTGGCGTGGATCCACGGGCAGGGCTGTTACGCAGAGGCAGTATCAGGCCGTGGCGACGATCATTCCGGCCCCCACCGTCGCATTTGTAGCCTCGTCTATCAAGATGAAACCGCCGGTCTGCCTGTTCCTCCTGTACTCGTCGGCGAGCAACGGCGACGTGGTGCGCATCCTGATCCGGCCGATCTCGTTGAGGCTGAGCGAGTCCGGGTCGGGCCGGCGATGCAGGCTGTTGATGTCCAGCCCGTACTGCAGGTCCTTAACCAAGGCCCGCGCGCTGCGCGTGGTGTGTTTGACCGCAAGCTTCTGCCCCCGCTGCAGCGGCTTGTCGCTCATCCAGCACACCATCGCGTCGATATCCTGGGCCACCATCGGCTTGTTGTTCGGCCTGCAGATCATGTCACCGCGGGAGATGTCCAGGTCGTCTTCGAGCCGCACGGTGACCGACATCGGAGCGAAGGCCTCGTCTACCGGTCCGTCCGGGGTATCGATGGCGGAGATCCGCGAAGGCAGGCCGCTGGGCAGGACGATCACCTCGTCGCCGACCTTCATGACGCCCCCGGAGACTTGGCCGGCATAGCCGCGATAGTCGTGGTTGCGGTTCTGGTGCGGCCGGATCACGTACTGCACGGGAAAGCGCACGTCCACGAGGTTGCGGTCGCTCGCAATGTGTACGTTCTCAAGATGGTGCAGCAGCGACGGCCCCTCGTACCACGGCATGTTCTGGGACCGCGAGACCACGTTGTCGCCCTGCAGCGCGGACACCGGGATGATCGAAAGGTCGGTGATTTCCAGTTTGCTGGCAAATCCGCTGAACTCCTCGCGGATCTGGTCAAACACGTCCTGCGACCAGTCGACCAGGTCCATCTTGTTGACCGCCAGCACCAGGTGCGGCACCTGCAGCAGCGACACGAGGAAGGCGTGGCGCCGGCTTTGTTCCACCAAGCCCTTCCGGGCGTCCACGAGGACGATCGCAACGTCCGCCGTGGAGGCGCCGGTAACCATGTTGCGGGTGTACTGCAGATGGCCCGGGGTGTCGGCGATGATGAACTTGCGCTTTGGCGTCGCGAAATACCGGTAGGCGACGTCAATGGTTATCCCTTGTTCCCGTTCGGCGCGCAGCCCATCGGTCAGCAGCGCCAGGTCTGTGTACTCGTCGCCTCGTTCCCGGCTGGTGCGTTCGATGGCTTCCATCTGGTCGCTGAAGATCGATTTTGAGTCGTAGAGCAGGCGTCCGATCAGCGTGCTCTTGCCGTCGTCGACCGAACCTGCGGTGGCGAAACGCAACAGATCCATCAGAAATACCCCTCTTTCTTGCGGTCTTCCATGGCCGCTTCGCTTACTTGGTCGTCCCCACGGGTGGCGCCGCGCTCCGTGACGCGGGTCGCCGCCACCTCGGCGATCACGTCCGCGGCCGTCGTCGCCGTGGAACGGACGGCGGCGGTGAGGGTGGCGTCGCCGACGGTGCGGTACCGCACCGTTTCCCTGAAGGTGCGCTCGTTGCCTCGCGGCTGACAGAAGCGGTGCACCCCGAAGAGCATGCCGTTGCGTTCGAAGACTTCCCGCTCGTGGGCGTAGTAGATCGACGGAACGGTGATCTGCTCGTGCGCGATGTAGCTCCAAATATCGAGTTCGGTCCAGTTCGATATGGGGAACACGCGGATGCTCTCGCCCAGGTGGATGCGGGGGTTGTACAGGCCCCACAATTCCGGACGCTGGTTCTTGGGATCCCACTGGCCGAACTCGTCACGGAAGGAAAAAACCCGTTCCTTGGCCCGGGCCTTTTCCTCGTCGCGGCGCGCCCCGCCCATGAGGGCGTTGAAGCCGTATTTTTCGGCAGTCTCCAGCAGCACCGCCGTCTGGATGCGGTTGCGGGACCCGTTGGGTTCCTCCTGCACCAGCCCGCGGTCGATGGCATCCTGCACCGAGCCGACCACCAGGTTCACCCCGAGTTCTTTGACCAAGGAGTCGCGAAACTGCAAGACCTCGTCGAAATTGTGGCCGGTATCGACGTGTACCACCGGAAACGGTATGGGCGCAGGTGCGAAGGCCCTCGCCGCGAGATGCAGCATGACGATCGAGTCCTTGCCGCCGGAGAACATGAGCCCCGGTTTCTCCAGTTCGGCGGCGACTTCACGGATGATGTAGATCGCCTCCGACTCAAGGAGCTTAAGGTGGCTCACGTGATAGCGCGGCCCACTGGTTGTTTCATTCATCTCTTTCTTCCCCCTTTGTTTGTGCCAGCCAGCACGTAACGGCCTATTCCCGGGGCAACCGGCTGAGCCGCTGCAACAGGTCGCCTGCCAGTTCCTGCCGGCAGACCAGCAAATCGGGCAAGTACGCACTCGGTTGGTTGTAGACCAGTGGCGAACCGTCCAGCCTGCTGGCATGCAGGCCACGGCTGCGGGCCACGGCGACCGGAGCCGCTGAATCCCATTCGTACTGACCGCCGCTGTGCAGGTAGGCATCTACCTCGCCGCGGATCACGGCGGCGATCTTGTAGCCGGCAGAGCCCATCGGCAGGACTGCCGCGCCCGTTTCTTCGGCCAGTGCGCCAATGACGGCGGGAGGCCTGGTCCGCGATACCGCGATCCGCAACCGCCGACCCGGCGGGAAGCGGGACGGTTGCAACCGGACCGCGGGGTCGGATGTATCCAGGGTCGTGGAAAGTCCCGGCAGCGCGACAGCCCCAGCCCGCAGGCTGCCCCTGCACCACAGCGCCACGTGGACCGCCCAATCCCGGCGCCCTTCGGAGAATTCGCGGGTGCCGTCCAGCGGGTCGATAATCCAGACCCGTTCGGCCCCTGGGCGCGCCGGATCATCCTCGCCCTCTTCCGACAGCACCAGGTCCTCCGGCCGAGACCACCGCAGCGCTGCGACCAGCAGTTCATGCGAGCGCGCATCACCTTCTGTTTTCAGCCGGTCGGCTGTCCATCCCGCGACCGCGGCGTCCCACTGCAACTGCCGCAGCATGGCCCCGGCCCTGCCGGCGAGCTCCGGCGCCAGCGCGGTGTCCGGGACGTACCGTCCCAAGTCCAGGCGGTTGACCGCCTGTATATCCGCCCCCATCAACTTCCCCTTTCCCTGCTCAATCCCCTTGTTGCTGCCGGTACCGGGCGCCCGTCGCGTGAACGGCTGACCCTCAATAAGCGCCGGTTGGATTCACCATCACCTTCAACGTGCGCCACATGATCATGAGGTCCCCGGTCAGCGACCAGTTCTCCACGTAGTAGAGGTCGAGCCTGACGCTTTCGTCCCAACTCAGGTCGGACCGCCCGTTGATTTGCCACAGTCCGGTCAGCCCCGGCTTGATGTACAACCGACGGCCCACGTGCCCCTCGTAGCCGGCCACTTCCGAGGGCAGCGGCGGCCGGGGCCCGACCAGGGACATTTCACCCCGCAGGACATTGAGGAACTGCGGGAGTTCGTCCAGCGAGTACTTGCGCATCCAGGCGCCCACCCTGGTGACACGAGGGTCGGCCCGCAGTTTGAACAGCGGCCCGCTGCCTTCGTTCATAGCCTTGAGGGCCTCAAGTTCGGCCTCAGCGTTGGCGGTCATGGACCGGAACTTGAACATCTCGAACGTCTGTCCGTTGCGGCACACCCGGCGTTGCTTGAAAATGACCTTGCCGGGCGAGTCCCAGCGGATCAGGCCGGCGAAGACGGCGAAGGCCGGCAGCAGGGCGAGCAGGGCGGCAGCGGAGACGACGACATCGACGAACCGCTTGAGCAAGTACCGGTAACCGGAGAACTGCGGCCTTTCGACATGCATCAGCGGCAAGCCCTCCACCGGGCGCATCTGGATCCGGGGACCTGCAACGTTGGTCAGCGAAAGCGCGACCACCAGCTCGGTGGCGCTCTCCTCCAGCCGCCAGCCGAGTTCCCGAAGGTAGCCGCTGCGCTGCCCCACCTGTCCCGCAACGATGACGGCGTCTGCGCCAAGGATGTCCACGGCCCGCTCAACGTCGTCCAGCCCGGCCACCACGGGGACCTGCCGTGCGGCGAGGGCGTCGCTGTCGGCCGGGACGCCATCCAGCGCTGCCCCCACCACTTGGTACACGGCGCCGGATTTCTTGGCGATCTGGTCTATCACGTAAACGACGTCTTCATAGGCACCGAGGACGACGACCTTCGAGAGGTAGTGTCCGTTCTCCCGCTGCTTCGTCAGCCACCGCCGCCAGCCCCAGCGTCCCGCCAGCAGCGCGACGATGCCGACCGGCACTTCCGCCACGAATGGAGGTGCCAACTCCTCCGCCTGCAGGGCCAAGAGGACGACGGCGAGCATCCCGTAGGCGCCGGAGCTTGCCCTGATCACCTTCTTGTACTCGGCGGCCCCTACACCGATCACCCGCAGGTCCCGGGTCCTCCCGACCGCGAGGGCGCAGGCCATGACAGCGCCCGTGACCAGCGCAAGGGTCGCACCGGCCCCGGTTACCCGATCACCAACGAGCAGCAGTGCCACAGCTACCGAGAGCACGAGGATGGCAGTGTCCGTAGCGAGCAATTTGGCCTGGTAGCGGCGGGCCCACGGCTTGGACGTGCGGCCGCGCGTTCCCGGACGTGGAACAGCGGGTTTCAGGAGCGTCGGTATGGAAAGTTTCGGCGCAGCCGGCGTCTCGAACCCGAACGTTTCCGCGGCGACACCCACCAGCGGGGCGACCGTGCGTTGCAGGTAGCTGTCCGTGGACACCTGGGCATCATGCATGGCTAGCGCTTCCCTTCAAGAACCGGAAAGTCCGGCGTAGTGATCGTCGACCTGTGCGAAAAGACCCGGCGGCTGGCATCGGCTGCGCCGGCGGCCCCGGAGACACGCGCGGTCTTCGCCGCCTTCATGGCGTCTTCAGCAGGGCTGCCGCTGCAGCCAGTCGCTCGAAAGCCGAGCGGCCGACGCTTCCCGGCGCGCTCCGGCTGGACGTTAACTCCTGCGATCCCTCGCCAACAGAAAGTTGATTGGGTGCCTGTTGGTCTGCAGAGCCGGCTACGGGCCGTGCCGGCACGCCTGCCCAGCATTCTTCCGGCGGCACGTGTCCCAGGACGGCCGAGCCCATGCCCACCGTCGCGTCCCGTCCGATGCCAACACCGGAGGCGACGCTGCAACACATCTGTAGCCAAGCTCCACGCCCCACCTGCACGTGGTCGGCAAGGGCCGCCCCTGCGCCCACGGTGGCAAATGCGGATACTGCCACATCGTGCGACAGTGACACCCGCGGCATGATGACGACGTGTTCCCCCAGGGTTACTCCCGCGGCCAGGACACTTTCCGCCAGGACAAGGCTGCCGGCACCGACCCGGACACTTGCCGAAAGCGGTGCGCGGAGGCCGACGAATGTCGCGTAGCGTTCCGGCCCGGCTCCGTACTCTGCCAACCGGTCCACCAACTGCCGCCGGATGGCCGGGGATTCGTGGCACACCAAGAGCCTGCAATCCGGGTACCGGTAAACCGCCTCGACGGGCCCAAGGACTTGCACACCATCTACGTAACGTCCATGGACATCCGGGTCCTCATCGAGCACGCCGACTACGTCCCACCCACCTGCCGCGCGCATCGCTGCCAAAACTTCCCTGGCCAGTCCCCCTGCCCCCAGCAGCAGCACACGAGTTACAGAATCCCCCATTGCACATCTCCCCCCAGAAATGCACTTCCCGCTATTGTCCGGCAGCGGATGCCGCAGCCGTCCTTTATACATGTACGGGTTACTTGCCCCCAGCGATCCGTAGACTCCCTGCGTCCTTGCAGGACCGGTGTTTTCCGTACCCTCAGAAGCCTACGGGGGCGCGCCGGAGTGCGTGCGCGTACCGGCTACCGGACTGTCCGGCGCGCTACTCAGGTTTCTGCTTCCAATTTTTCGGCGCAGGGGGCACCAGCGGGGTGCGAAGACGAGGGCTTTGCCGGTTCCGGGACGCCTGATACCCGGACATGGAACGACCACTACCGGCGGCATACTCGCCTCTGGCAGTGGTCGTCCCCCCGGGCCGCTCCTACAGGTGTTCGCGCCCCAACTGCTCCCGGCGGTTGATGCCCAGCTTCTCGAACATGCGGTAGATGTGGCCTTCGACGGTCCGGACCGACAACGAGAGCGCGTCCGCGATCTCCGCATTGCGCTTGCCCGCGATGACCAACGCCGCGATGTCGCGTTCCCGGCGTGTCAGCGACATCGAGGACGGGATCTCCCGGGCGACGGGTGCCGCCTCCTGCCACTGCCCGAGCAGTGCGCTAATGCGTCTTTGCGCAGTCCTGTTGCGTTCCGCCTTGGCAATCCGGAGCGCCTCAAACAAGGTGTGGAGCCCAAGGGAAACCAGCCCTGATGAGTGCACTTCCTCGGCCGTGTGCACTAATTGCTCGATTCCGCCTATATTGGCAGCCTCGCAGTATTGGGCTGCCAACGCGGCCTCCCTTCCCTCAATGGAAGCGGCCAACGAACCGACCTGGCCGATCCTGCCCATGTCACCCAGCTGAATGGCCAGAAACCTCAAGGCGAGTTCGAGGGAGCTCCACCCCCGACTCCCCGCGGTGTCTGCCAGGGATTGCAGTTCGGACAGCGCCTTGGTGCCGGGAAACTGGAGAAGCCGGGCGGCAGCAGCCAAACCGTCGCTGAAAAGGCCGGATGGAGTAGCGTTTCCGGTCCCGGCCATTGCGTAATCGGACAGGTACTGCCCGGCCGGCTCATCCTGCCCGTTCAACATCGCCACATACGCACCGACAGCGAGCGCCACCGGGCGCAGGCCCAACGGGTCGTGGTGCTCCAGTTCCCCGGCTGCTCCGGCCAGCATACGGTGAGCCTCGGCATAATCGCCCCGGCGCCCGAGGATGATCCCGGCCGCCACATCGACTGCTCCGCCGTAATGGACCAGCTCGTTCGGCCTTGCGGCCCGGAATCCATCCACTGCTTCCGCGGCGTCGCCCCAGCGCCCCGCCGTCAGCAGCGCCGCGATATGGCGGGCAACGACAAACGTCCGGCTTGCTACCTGCGGCTCGTGCACTTCCAGCGCCTGCAGGGCCTTGGCCGTTTCCGCTGCCGCGTGATCCGCTCGCCCGGTGACCGTATAGACCTGTGCCAACAGCGCGCGCGCCAGCACCAGGCAATCCAGGTCCTGGGCAGATGATGCCTCCGCGACGAGCACCGTCAGGGGCCCGCTCGCCGCCGCGTGTCCGCCGCCGGCAACAAGATGGCGCAATTCAAGCAGCCGGAGGCTCCGGTCCAAAGCCTGGTCCATACCGGGCTTTGACTCGGAATACGTCGGCAAGCCCTTTGCTTCGGCGGCCCAGTCCTCCAGGCTGCGGTGCGTCCAAATATCGGCGGGATACGGCCGTTGTACTGCCAGCAGTGCTGCGTCCCGGGCCTGTTCCGCATTACCGGCCGCCGCGACCAACCCCTCGATGAGGGGCCCGGACGTGGGATCGGAAGGGCAAATTGCCCTGGCCCGCTGCAGCTGGGCCGCCCAACGGAACCCACCTGTCGTAACGGCGCCGGCTGACCGTACGGCGAGCCTTGTTTCTCCCGCGTTGTTGGCCGCCGCGGCGGCCTTCACCAGCTCATCATCCGGCAGTTGCACGCCGCTATCGAGCGCCCATTTTGCACGCCGGAACAGCATCTCGCCCGATCCGCTGACCGGCAGGACTTCCTCCAATTTCCGGTACAACCTCAGCCTTCGGAACACCGGCACCAGAGTCGGCAGGGCCTGTGCGTGAACCGGGTTCCGCAACCAGATACGCGGTTCGGGCGGCGGCGAAATCTCGATGAGTCCGTTTTCCATCAGCCGGTCGATGGCCTGCACGTTCCCGCATTCGAACATCACCGTCAGGGGGACTGCCCCGAGCAAAGCCACGAAATCCAATACTTCGCGCTCGTCGGCGCTGAGTTCGCTGAGCTCCCGCTCGATCAGCTCGGAGAGGCGGGCGTCCGCCTCCGGCAGCGCATCGCGCATGAGCCATACGCCGCGGGTCTGGACCAAGCGCCCGGCCTGCCGGGCCTGCTCCAGCAGGCTTAGCAGGAAGAGCGGGTTACCGCCGCTTGCCCGGGCAAGCGCGGCACTGGCACTGGCCGCCGTTTCCCCACCGAGTACCTGGTTGCACAGTTGGTGTACCTGCCTGTCGGTCAACGGGTCCAGCGACCGGCGGTGCAGCAGCCCCTCGACCGCCTCTCCCAGGATCGTGGGCGGTTCGGCCAGGCTGGGTCGACTGAGCAGCAGCGCCTTGACCTGCATCGAGGCGACCAGTTGGCCAAGAATTTCCGCGCTTCCCGCGTCCAGGTCGTGGGCATCGTCGACCACGAGCAGGGCCGGCTGCAGGCCGGTTGCGTCTGCCTGCAGCCGCTCCGTCAGCGTGCGCATGGTGGAAAAATGCGAGCCCAGTTGCTGTGCGGTCAGATTCGTGAGTAGCGGGGCCAAGGCGCCGTACGGGACCGAGGAGAAGGTGCGGCTCGCATGTACTCGAAACGGCCGCACATCGTCCGACAGTTCCTGCAGCACGGCGGCCGCCAAGGCGCTTTTGCCCAGCCCGGATTCAGCGACGATCCATGCCCCGTTGCCATTGCGGATGTTCTCGGTGGCAGCCATGACATCGGCGTCCCGCCCCACCAGCCTGCGTCCTTGACCTGTATCAGTCATGACGCCGACCCCGCCGCTCCCAGCAGTTCGCGCAAATCGGCGCGGCCCGAGACATGGAGCCGGGCGAACATCTTGCCCAAGTGCCAATCAACGGTCCGTGGCGACAGATGCAGCCTCCGGCCCAGCGCTGCGCTGCTGCTGCCTTGCGCGGCCAGTTGCGCCAAGGTCAGTTCGAAGGGACTCAGAGACTCCAGCATGGCAACGATGGTGCTGTTGTCCCGGAGCATGCGATAGCCCGCGTTTTCCAAGGCGCGCGCCTTACGGGCCGCTGCGCGGTCGCCTCCTGTGACCGCAGCGCTCTGGGCGGCTCGCGCAGCGTCGTAGCTGAACAGGACGTCGCCCAGCGCCGCTGCACTTTCGGCTGCTTCAAGCAGGATCACGGGGTCTTGGGACATCAGACCCTGGCTGTACTCATGGCAGAGCCGTGCGGTTTCGCCGTCGCAGGCGGCAGCCGATGCCTGCAGCTGGCGGGCATAGGACCTGCCGCCCACCCGCGCTGCGGCAGCATGAAAAATCATGGCCGCACCGGAATTGCCGGCGGCCAGTTCTTCGGCGCCCGTCTGATCCAGCGCCGCTGCTGCGTCGTCATCCCGCCGCAGCCGCTGGGACGCAAGGATGCTGAAGTATTCCGTGGCCCGGGCCGTCACCCGGCGGGGACGTCCCGGTGAAGAAGCGGCTGCGGCCAGGTGGCGGCGGGCATTCTTCTCATCCGACAGCAGGGAGTAGGAGTAGGCGGCCGCCGCGTTGGCAAGGCCGACGCCGCCGCTGTTGCCGGCCACTCTCAGCTGGCTGATGGCCGGTAGCAAGGCAGCAAGGGCCTTTTCCGCCCGACCGGCGCGTGCGTGGACGAGTCCCAAGGCCAGCTCGCTCCCGTCGCTGCACAGGAATGTCCCCGCCTGCGCCGCGAAGGTTTCGCAATAGCCAAGGCATGAATCAAGCCGCCCTGCCACGATGAGGGACGTGAAAATCCGGGTTTCCACGAAGTCACGCAGCACCTTGGGCAGGCGCCGATCCGCCAGCTCCGCGAGCAGCATGTTTCCCAGGTTATGCGCTTCCGTTTGCCGGCCCATGACCGCCCATGCTTCGCAGAGAAGGGCTCCGGCGCGGAGCCTGGTCTGCGGCGGTTTGTCCCAGTCGTCGCGCAGCAGCTTGACCAGCTTGGAGACTTGCCCGTACCGGCCGTCGAAAGCGGCCTGGTCTGCTTCGATCAGCAGGGTTTCATCGATCGTGGTTTCCAGTATGTCCTTCGCACGGGCTGCATCACCGAGAACGTGCCCTTCATTGGTCTCCGTCACCGCTTGCAGTTCTGCGGCGAGCCTTGCGCGCAGGTTTCTCAGCTCCTCCAAGCAGGGGTCGATGGTTCCGCCCGTGGCCCGCGAAACGGCGAGACGCTCGCCGGCCAGCGCGACCAGGGCAGCCATGGGGTCCTTGCCGTCCTCCGGGAGGTGGGCCGCCAGCAGGTCTGCGGCCTGGCTCGGCTTTCCCAGCAACAGCAGTGCCCGGGCTTCTTCCCGGAGGCCGGCCGCGCAGCGGTGTTGCCGGCCCAGCGCCCGGACCAACTGCAGCGCGCGTCCCGGCTCCAGCTGGTCGTTGGCGGCGGCAGCAGCCCGCAGGGTCTCTTCCGGGTTCAGCGCGGCGCCCCCCTCCAACGCCCAGATGCCGAGATCCGGCAGGTAGCGCTCCGGCACTTCCGCGGGGTGCAGCACGTGCGCGACCTCATCCCACAGTGCACGCGTCCGGCCGGGCGTGAGCATGCTCTTGACGACTCCGCCCAGGAAGTGACCGCCCACCCGCACCAGCGGGTCGGCGCCCAGGTCGACCGTGATGGTACCGCGGGCCTCCAAGTGTTCCAGAGTCAGCGGGTCGGCCAACCGCTGAAGAGCCGAGAGCGTGACGCCGCCCGCCAGCGCCAGTTGCTCGACGAGGCGCCGATGCCCGGGAGGCAGTTGCAGCAACCGCGGCCGCATCACCTCTGCAATGTCTCCCGTGAAGACGAGCGGCTGCGCCAACACCCACGTCCCGCCCTGCTCAACCAAAGTCCGTGCTGCCACCTGGTCTCGGGCCAGAACCCGCAGGTAGCGCGGATTTCCACCGGTGTTCCGCCACAGCGACCGTGCAGCGACGGAAGATATGTTGCCCCCGAGAATTTCGGTCAGCAGCGCCTCACTGTCTGCCGGATCCAGCGGAGCCACGTCGAACCGGCGGAGGTCTCCCTCGATCCACAGCTGCATAAAGGCGCGGTCGCCGGCCGCAACGTCCTGGCTGGCCACAAAAAGTGTAACGACTCCGGCGCGCGCCAATTGGGCCAAGGCAGCGGAGGTGAACGCGTCGAGATTCTCGGCGTTGTCCACGAACAGGACAATCCGTTTGCCCTTGGCACGGTTCAGCAGCGTAGCAGCGATTCCCTCGAGGACGAGCGCCGGGTGCTCCAGTCCGTCGTCGCCCACTCCCCCGAGCAGGATTCCCAACGGGGCGTAGCTGATGCGGGACGAGGCTTGGCTTCCCCGGACAAATTCGACGTGTGTTTCCGGGCCGAACCACTTCAGCACCTGCTGGGCGATGGTGGACTTCCCCATGCCGGCGGCACCAATCACCAGCACCCCCTGCTGGCCTTGTTGCAGTGCCGCGAAGATGTCCTCTGCCAGACGGCGGCGGCCGGGTGAAATAGAGTCGGCAAGCGGACCATTAAACGGCCCATTAAAAACAGCAGTCATCAGCGTCTCCCCCCAAAGTCGCTCAGACGCGGCCGTGCATTGGCATCGGCCACGCGTTCGCACCGGCCACGGGCTGCGTTCCCCCAAGGTCCGCAAGGCCCGGTCCCCAACCGGTGAGGTCCACAGTCTAAAGCCGATTCCGCGCCGCGTCTATGGAGGGGGTGTCTCCTAGTGCGCAACATGCAGGTAGCAATTGTGCGCCATGGTCAGGTAATGCCCGTACCCGTCACCGCAAAGCCGAGTGTTCTCCTGTTCTGCTCCGGGAAAGCATTCTGGATCTTCGCGCGCATTCTCCGGCAAGCCCGGTAGCGGCAGGGGTCACGACCGGTGCAGCCCCGGGATCCCGGTAAGCACCACTCGTGAAACCGCCGGCACGTGTCAATAGGCTCGCTTCCATCACCGGAGAGGTCGGTGATCCGGGGTGCCTTGGGGCGCATCGCGGTAGGGGGAGGATCACGCATGAAAATCATGTTCGTCACGTCGGCCGGCGGGCACTTGGCCCAACTGCTGCCGTTGGATAAGTGGTGGAGCCAGCACACCCGGAGTTGGGTGACATTTCAGCGGCCCGAGGTCGAGGCTGCGCTGCGGGACGAAAAGGTTACGTGGTGCTTTTATCCGACCACTCGGAATGTCCGTAATGCCATCAGGAACCTGCTTTTGGCCTGGCCGACGCTCCGCCGGGAGCGTCCGGATGTCGTGGTTTCCGTTGGCGCCGGCGTGAGTGTCCCGTTCTTTCTGGTCGCCCGCCTGCTCGGCATCCACACGGTGTATATAGAGTGCTTCGATCGGATTACCATGCCGACCCTGAGCGGCCGCCTGTGCTACCCGTTATCCGAGGTCTTCTGCATCCAGTGGGAAGAACAGCGGCGCTTCTACCCCGAAGCCGTGAATATCGGACCGGTACTGTGAACAACGCGCATCCCGCTCCGCGGGTCGTGGTGTCTTTGGGGACCGACCATCACACGTTCGACCGCTTGGTCGACTGGATCGACGAGTGGCTGGCCGGTATGCCCGACCCACCGTCGTGCCTGGTGCAGCACGGTGCCAGCCGTGCCCCCCGGCACGCCGACGGGGTCACCAGGATGCCGCGCGAGGACTTGCTGGCACTGTATCGAACTGCCACCGTCGTCGTCGTCCAGGGTGGGCCAGGCTCCATCCTCGATGCCCGTGAGGCCGGCCATCTGCCGATCGCGGTGCCCCGGCGGCCGGAACTGCGGGAGGTCGTCGACGGGCACCAGATTGCGTTTACCGAGACGATGGCGCAGCACGGGGACGCGATCCTCGTGCAGGACCAGCAGTCATTGGCCGCCGAACTCGAGAGGGCGCTGCTCGACCCCTCGTCTGTTCGTACGCCGCCGCGCGTTTCTTTGGCAGCCGAGGCTGCCGAACGGCTCGGCGCGGCAGTCGAACAACTGGAACAGACACCCACCGGGCCTATTGCGCTTCGCCGTATCCGGCAGCTTCTGGCGCTGCGGCAGAGGGAAGTCCACACGCACGCGGGGTTAAAAGCTCCCCGCGTCGTTCGAAACTAGGCCTGCGGCAGTCCGGATCGATCGAGCCGGAACCGCCGTAGTCCCGCTAGACGGGGACGAGCCCGCCCTGCGCAGGCGGGCAGAATCCCTGACCGAAGGGTTGCGCTGCGTTAAATGCCCCCGACGCAGCGCAACCCGAGGTTTGCCCGCGGCACGCCTGCATCGGAATGGCCATGAAAAAGGGGCCGACGATGGGATGGGGGTGGCCCGGTCTCTTCAGGCCGCCCATCGTCGGCCCCGCTCAGGGAGCCACTCAGGCTGAAACGATTTTATGCACGGTTGGTGCGGGCGTGCCAATCCACGGTTGTGTGACGCCTTGCGCCGGCGCCCAGCCCTATATCGCGGACCTGCGTTAGGCGGCGACTCAGTTGACCGTCCGCTACGACGATCCCTGTTGCTTCCGCATTGGACCGTCTTTCTTCCCGAGCCCGAATTTCTTCGTTATCCAGCAGAGACCGACGGGGCCTGGGGGGAAGGTTCCGCCTTCGCGGTTCCTCTGGCTTTCGCCAACCCCGCCGGTCGGCTGGATGCGCCCGGGCCCTTCAGCTCCACGCGCACGGTATTGCGACTCCGCCTTGACGGCGCAACAACACCTTCTCAGCGTAAAGAGCCGAGGGGGACCTGACACGAGTAGTCACCACTCGTTCTTGCGTTAGGTCGCCGCGCCCATGACCCGCGGGATACCCCTGCGGTCTTCCTGACACTCACCCCTGCTTGGCGTTGGCGTGATACTTTTGCTGCGCGGCGAGAAGCCCTTCGGACAGGAGCAGTTCCACCGCGTCTGCTGCATCGTCCAAAAGGAAGGGAAGGTCTTTCTTTTCCGCCGTCGAGAAATCGCGCAGCACGTAGTCCGCCGTATCCATCCGGCCCGGCGGGCGGCCAACGCCTATGCGAATCCTGTAGTAATCCTTGGTCGCCAGCGCCTTGGACATGTCGCGGAGTCCGTTGTGCCCGCCCTCTCCCCCGCCGATCTTGAGTTTGATCGTATTGAAGGGGATGTCGATCTCGTCGTGCAAGGCGACCACGTGGTCCGGTTCGATTGAGAAAAACCGGCACAGCGCCGACGTCGGTCCCCCGGACAGATTCATGAACGTCAGTGGCTTGGCGAGCACAACCCTGGGCCCGCCAATTCCCAGGCGCCCTTCCAAAACCTGTGCGTGCGCCTTGTGCGACTTGAACGAACCGCCGACCCTGCCGGCCAGCTCGTCGAGGGCCATCTGGCCGACGTTGTGCCGATTGCCGCTGTAGCCGGGGCCCGGGTTCCCCAAACCGATTATCAGCCAGGTGTCGGTGCTCACGTAGACGGGTGCTCCTCGGACGGTAGATGCGAAGGATTCAAGATCATCCTAGGGATAGACCAAAGCCCCCGGCGAATGCGCACGCGCGTCGCCGGGGGCTTTGAGGCCGTGTTGTTACTCGGCCGGGGTCTCGGCAGCCGGCTCGGCGGCTTCGCCTTCAGCGGCTTCAGGCTCGGCCACGGTCGGAGCGGAAACCGCGGCGATGACGGTGTCCTCGGGGATCAGCAGGCTGACGCCGGCAGGCAGCTGAATGTCGGTGGCGTGAACGTGCTCGCCAACCTCACGGCCCTCAACGTTGATGGTCAGCGCTTCCGGCAGAGCGGTCGCATCGGCCTCGACCAGAACGGTGAACTCTTCCAGATCCAAGATGGCGCCCGGGGCAACTTCGCCCTCGACATGGATGTTGACGTCGACGTGAACCTTCTCGCCCTTGCGCACGGTGAGCAGGTCAACGTGCTCGATGATCTGGGCGATCGGATCGCGCTGGATGTCCTTGGCCAGGGCCAGGTGCTCGTCCCCGTCAATGTCCAGGGTCAGCAGCGCGTTGGAGGTACGCAGCGCCAGCGTCGTGGCCTTCTGCGGAAGCAGCACGTGCAGCGGCTCTGCCCCGTGACCGTAAATAACGGCGGGGATCTGGGCGTTGCGGCGGGCCCGGCGCGCGGCGCCCTTGCCGAATTCGCTGCGGACTTCAGCTGCAAGCTTCTGGTCGGACATAATGTTCTCCTTGTGCTGGGTGGTTTTGAGGCGGGTGCCTAGAGACCGACCCGCCGCACCGATACCAGTGCAGAGAACGAAGCTGCTAGCCACCGTCGATAACGGAGAACCGGTTCCGGCTCTCCCTCGCCTAGGCAATGCCAGAAGTTTATCAGGGTCGAGGCGCTGGCCCGAATCCTGCACGCGCTTACTCCAGCGCGCTGCTGTCTTCAGCCAGGCTGGTGGCGGCATGGGTGATCGCGTCGGTCATAATGCCCAGCGCCTCCAGATCGACGTTGCCAATGTCATCGCCCGATTTGTGGTAGTTCGGGTCTCGTGGCTGCCCTGGTGCGCCACCGAAAAGGATGCTCTCCCGGGCGGTTTTTCTCTCGTCGCTGCCGGTGAAGAGGCCGCCCACAGCAATATTTTCCTCGATAAACGCCACTTGATCGGAATAGAAGTTCCATTCCGTTGGTACCCAGGGCTGGGCACGGGAGTCGAAGTAGTCGGTGAAGAACTGCATGATCTCCTCCGACCCGTCGGGCACCTCCCACTCGGAGTCGTCGTCGGATTTCTGTGGGTCGTAGACCGCGATGACGTAGTTGGGCGAGGCTACCATGTCGATGTTCAGATAGGCGGCGATGTGGTCAAGTTCGCCGCTGTCGTGCTCTGCCAGATCTTCGACATAATGCTTGGAGCCGAACGCCTCCGGAAACTCTTCCGCCCCCCACCATGCGAAGCGCACCTTATTATTTGGTTCACCCCGTTGGCTGAGTTCTTGCGCGGCCTCCAGCAGGGCCGCCGCACCGGAGGCGTTGTCATTGATCGCCGGACTGTTCCGCACCCCGTCGAGGTGGGCGCCCAGCATTATCACGTTGTCGTCACTGCCGCCGGCCGTCTCGGCAATGATGTTGAAAGACTCGTAGCTTTCGCCACGTGTTTCGAACGTAAAGTACTGGCGCGTGCTTTGATAACCCGCACTCTCGAGTTCCCGTTCTACGTACTGAGCCGCTGCCTCATATCCGTCGGTGCCAATAGCTCGATCGCCGTGATCATCGGCGAGTGCTTGAAACTCTTTTAGGTGCTCGTACGCTGTGGAAGCCTGCGCCTGCGGCCCGGGTCGCTCCGCCCGCACAGAAGCCAGGACAAGCGCGGCCAGGAGAGCAACCAGCCCGAGCGCCGCGACGAGGACAAGGGATCTCCGGCGCCTGGGCCAGTGGAGTTTCATGTCGTCCTCATGAGTGCAACATCACCACAGCATTCTAGCTGCCGGCTCCGGGGGCCGGGCAATGTCCGACGGCAGGTTTAGAGTCGGCAGAATGAGCGGGGATGAACGGGGCCCCAGAGTGAACCGGGGCCCGAAAAGCAATCGGCTACCTAATGGTCGGTGCAGCCCAAAGCATTCCCCCCCGGGGGCCAGGAGGTCCCGAATCAGCGGGAAGCCGTTCCTGAAGCAGCCGTGGGGGACGATGATCCGTCGTCCACGATTTGCCGGAAGTTCTTGGCGCCCGCGGCGACCGGTCTCTCCAATGGGCCTTGTCCCATCCACCGTCTCCAGATCAGGGCGAAGGCGAGGGCGACCGTCAAATGCACGATGAACCACAGGAAGGGTGCCTCGTAGTGCAGCTCAGGGCTCAGCGCGAGCAGGTGTGCGGAGTAAAGGGTCAGGGTCATCGAGCCCATTGCGGCAAGCGGCGTCAGCAAGCGTGCGGCCGCCCCTTCGATCAGGAGGAACACACCGACCGCCAACAGACCGAGCCCCAGACTGCTGGCGATGGCCAGGGGCATGTTCGAGTGCGGCGTCGCGATCGCCAGCCACCACGCGGAGGTGTCCGGAATGATCCCTGGCCCGAAGATAAGGCCGTTGTCCAACTCTTCCCCCGTCATCCCGCTGGTGGCCACCAATTGCTCGAAGCCTCCCATGGCGTACAGCAGGATGGCGGAGGCCGCGTTGGACAAGATCGCCAGGCCTGCACCGATACCGGCGATATATCCCTGCACCCTGGGCCTTCGCAGGTCCAGCCGTCCGATGCCAAGGCCGGTCAGGATGTAACACATGTAGGCCAGCGCCGGATATGAGCCGGTCAGCAGTAAATCCGAGACCACGCCGGCGGGTTCGAAGAAGAAATGCCCGACGGCGGGGTTGAACGTCGACGATGTCGGGAGGAATGGATCCAGCTTCTGCAGGAGGATCGGCGAGACGATGCCGAAGACGGCCGCGCTGATGAACAAGGTTCTGGGCCGCAGATGCAAGAAAGGAATGGCGAGCAAGAAGAATACCGAATAGTAGATCAAGATGCCGTTGGCAGGAGGATCCTCCTGCTGCAAGAAGGGCGCGATCGCCAGGGCTATGGCTCCGATCAGGACGGCCCGAACGGCCAGTCCCAGTCGGTCCCCGGCCATCCTCGGCCCCGTGTGCGGTCTGTTCCCCCCGGAGGACAGGGCCAAACCCACTCCGGCAAGGAGGGCGAACAGCGCAGCGGAGTCACCGGCGAACAAGATCCACGCCAAAGTGGGCTCGCCGGTGTCCTGGTTCGCGTCCGGCAAAATGTGAATGGCGATCATCCCGATGAGGGCGAGGCCACGGGCCGCGTCGATGCCGACCAATCGGCTCCGCTTCTGCATCGATTTAGCGTCTGCGGGGCCGGGGTCGCGTCCCTGCCTGTCCGGAATACGGCTCATGTTCGTCCTTCTCTTTCGCTGTCTAAACGATCTCTCGTGCGGGGTTGCCGCCGTACCGCGCGCCCTCCGGCACTTGGCTACCCTTCATCAGGAGGGAATCGGCCTCCAGGACCGAGCCGTCGCCCATGACGACGTCGTAGAGCAGGTAGGACCCGACGCCCAAGGTGACTCCCCGGCCGAGGGCGATCGCGTCGAGTTTGAAGACGCCGTCCTCCATGGAGTGGCACTGGACGACGCTGGAGTTATTGAGAGTCGCGTCGTCACCGATGGTCACCAGCGTCTTCTCCGGGATGACGCAGCCGTCGTCAAAGACACGCTTACCCATCCGCACGCCCTGCAGGCGCCAGAACAGGGGCTTGAACGGGGTGCCGTCAAAGAAATACAGCGGATACGTGATGAACTTCCAGAACCGTTCGTGCCGCCAGAATCTGACGTCGTAGATGGAGCAAACGGTCGGGACCATGGCTTTGAATCCTTGGGCGGCACGCTCGAGCACGATGAAGAAGGCGATCATGAAGGCGCCGAAGCTGACGGTGCCCAGGTACAGCCCGAGTCCCGGAACGCCCGGGAAGAGTATGAGGGCGAGTGAAAAGGCCAGCATGCCGGCGAGGATGAGGACCCACCGGCTCGCCAGGTACAGCCCAAGGGAGACGGCATTGTGCCGGTTCTTGGCCGGCAGCCGACGGATCATTTCTTCCCGCCGGTCCGTTTTGAGGTCGCGATTGACCGACCGGGGAATCTCGAACGCCGGTGATCCGAGCAGGCCGACGTTTTCCCGAACCTCGCCATGGATGGGAATCATGACTTTACTGCCGAAGAGAACGTTGTCGCCGACACGGGCGCGGGACGGATACGGAATGTCGTTGCCGAAGAAGTTCTTCGCCCCGATTTTCACCTCGGAGACGCTGAAGGACGTACCTGAGTAGTTGGCGTTACTGATCGACACGCCGTCGGAGATCATCGTTCCGGATCCGACGGTAGTCAGGTAAGGGTTGTCATGGTCGAGTTCCGTCCCGAAATTCGATCCTGTCTGCTCAACATTTGGCTGCTTGTAACCCAGCAGACGAAGGTAGTGCACAGCCAGGGAGCTGTCCCCGGTGATGTGCATGAACTGGAAGACGTTGGTCAGCCGGAAGATGAGCCGGTGGGCGGCGTAGCGCAGCCCGTACATCGGATAAACCTGCCCCGGTTTAATGAGGAGGTTGAGCAGCCGGGGAACCGTGAACATTGCGGCCAGACCGAGGAACATGCCACCAAACAGCACGACGAATGAAGCGAATACCAGATCCGCGTAGAAGCCCGGGTTTGTGTGGTCCATATGGCCGGTTTCCCCGTAGGCCGGCAGGAGCAGCGCAATGGCCAGTAGAAGCAACGGGCCGAACAGGACAGTGTTGTTGAGCAGGAGGAGCACGCTGAAGGTGACCCGCCGCCGCCGGCTGCACGGCAGCGGCTCGACGAACCGGTAGTTCACGTTGGTCGGCACCGCAGGGGACCCGTGCCAGCTTTCGCCGGCGGGTACGGATTGCAGCCGCTGCAAGGACGACGAGTGACCCAATTGAGCTCCGTCGCCCATCGTGGAGTTGATGTCCAGCACGCACCTCTCGCTCACCAGGACGTCCTGGCCAAGCGTGACCCGGCCGGTCTGGATCCACCCGTCGTGGGCCCGGTAGCACAGGTAAAACGCATCCCTGTTGATCACCGTCCCGCTGCCGATCGTCAAGAGGTCGGTGCATACCGGAGTGATGGGGGTGAGGATGGTGACGTTGGATCCGATCTTGGCTCCCAGCAACCGCAGGTAGAAGGGAAGGATGGGGGTCCCGACGAAGAAGGCCAACGGGTTGAGTCTGACCAGCGCCCGGACAAACCAGAACTTGACGTAGGCCAGGGACCAGATGCGGATGTTCTGCTCTTTCCATCGTCCGAGGAGCAGCCATTTCAGCAGGATCGGCACGATGCTGAGGGCCAGAAAGAAGCTGAATCCGACGACGACCGATCGCCCCCAGGTCTCCAGGACGCCCTCCCCTGCAATGACCCAGGTGAAGCCGGCCGTGATCGCCGTGAGGAAGGTGTAGGAGTAGCCGATGGCGAGTGCGGCTTGCAGGGCACCGCAGAGCACGACGTCGAAAGTGCCGGCCCGCCCTCGTTTGGGCCTGGGGTGCGGTTCCTGTGCTGCCCAAGCGTGGGGGGCTGTCGGGGAAGTAAGTGCAGCGGCGAGCTCTCGGATCGTCGGATGCTCGTAGATGACCTGCAGATCAACCGGCGGCAGGTCGGTGTTCGTGCGCAGCGCGGCGGAGAATCGCGCAACTATCAGGGAGTTGGCCCCGAGATTCTCGAACATGTGAGCCTCGACGGAGACGCGCTCCAATCCCAACACGGCAGCAAGCTGCTCGGCGAGAGCCGCCTCGGCGTCCGTCGCCGGTTCGCAGTACTCGCCCTCGGCTGAAGCGCTCACCCGGTTGCTGGGTGTCGGCAGGTTTTTCCGGTCGGCCTTGTCGCTGGGCAGCATCGGCATGGTCTCAAGCTGCTCATAGAAGGCCGGGATCATGTAGCCCGGCAGCCGGTCGCGGAGCTCTTCCCTGATCTCCTCGGGCGCGAGTTCGGAGACCCCTTGGCGCAACGTATAGAACGCGGCAAGCTCTGTCATCCCCGGTGCCGACTCATGGGTCTCGACGACTGCCTGCGCGATCCCGGGGATTTGCAGAAGCACCGATTCAATCTCTGACAGCTCGATCCGGTACCCGCGGATTTTGACCTGGGTATCGATTCGGCCGTAGTACTCGATCAGCCCGTCGTCGTTGATCCGCCCAAGGTCGCCGCTGCGGTAGATGCGTCCCGATGGGTTATTCGAAATGCCCATGAAGTCGGGGATAAAGACCGCATTAGTCTTCTCGGGATGATTCACATAACCCACCGCAAGCCCGATCCCGGCGATGCCGATCTCGCCTGTCTCTCCCCGTGGCAGGGCACGCGGCTCGTCGGGATCCAGGATCATGATCGTGTAGGTCGGCAGCGGCTGGCCGAGGGTGATCGGCTTGTCGGGATGCAGAACGTCCCACGTGGCGGTCACGGTCGCTTCGGTGGGCCCGTAGACATTGAGGAATCTGCGGCCGGGCCGGTACCAACGCTCGGCCAGATCGCGCGGGCACGCCTCACCCGAGACCAGCAGAAAACGCAGGTCAGGGAGTTCGTGCTCCAGTGTGGCCAACAGGGTGGGTACACAACACATCGCGGTAATACGGTTGTCGAGCAGAAACCGTTCCAGGTCGACCCCGAGCACGCTCTTCGAACTCGGCTTGGGCACCAACGTCGCCCCGACCATCCACGGCACCCACATCTCCTCGACAGAAAAGTCGAAGGCGATCGTCAGTCCCTGATAGACGCGGTCGTCGCCCTGATATCCGTAGACCTCGGCGGCGACCCGGACGAAGTTGCAAATGCTGGAGTGTTCGATGGCCACCCCTTTGGGACGGCCCGTGGAGCCCGAAGTGTAGATGACGTAGGCCAGGTTCTCGACAGGGGCGGGCTTCTCGCTGTCTGCGAGCCGGGAGCCGGACATGGCTGCAATGTCCGCGGCGGCCGTGTCCAAACTCAGGGCGCGCGGGCAGTCCTCCGGCAACAGACTGGCCAGGTGGCTCAAGGTCAGCACGCGGCTGGCCCCGGAGTCCTCCATGATGTAACCCATCCGGTCCGGCGGAAATCCCGCGTCCAGCGGCACATACGCCGCCCGGATCTTCAGCACCGCCAGTATTGAGACATAGGCCCACACGGCGTGGTCGAACAACAGCGCAATGCGATCGCCGGCCTGGGCTCCGTCGTCGAGCAAATGCCGGGCCAGCTGATTGGCCCGCGCGTCGAGCTGATCGTAGGTCAACCTCGAGTCCGCGGAGTCGACCGCCAACTGGCCTGCCCGGCCTTCGCGGCGCAACAAGTCGCATCGGCTCTCGAAGAGCTCCTCCAGGCGCTCGCCCGGAGACCACCGCACCTCTTGGCGGTGCGGGGACTGCAGCAGCAGGTCTACCGCGATCGTCATCGGCTCGTGAACTACGTCGGTTGCGGTTGCCGGACCGCCCGAGCGCACCTCGTACGGTGCTGCGATGAGCTCCGTCTCGCTCAATTCGACTCTTCGCCCTGCGGGTTCTGCCTGCCCGCCGGCCCGACCGACAAACACCGGGCCTTCAGGATCGGCGCGAACAAAATCCCCAGTGCGGTAGGCTCGGGGCCAGCCGAGGGCGCCCAGGGGAGCATATTTCTCGACGTCTTCGCCTGGATCGAGGCAGCGGCCTAAGCCAACCCCGCCGATGACCAGTTCTCCTTCTTCGCCCCAGGCGACAGGCTGGTCGTTCCTGTCCACTACGGCCAGTTGCCAGCCGGGCAGCGGCCGGCCGATGCCCGCCGGAGTCGACTCATGGGCTGGAGCACAGGCGACGATGGCCTCGATGGGACGGTACGTGTGCCATACTTCCCTGCCGGGGGCGGCCAGCCGCGGCGCAAGATGCGGTGGGCATTCCTCGCCGAAGATCAGCAACCGGACGTCTTGCAGCGATTCCGCCTGCCATAGTGCAGCGAGGGCAGACGCCGTTGGGACCACGGTGATACCCCGTTGCACCAGCCACGGGCCCAGGTTTTCGCCTGAGCGGATGACCTCGGGAGGTGCCGGCACCAAGCAGGCGCCGTGCCGCCACGCCAGCCACATTTCGTGGCACAGGCCGGACCTGCCGAAGAGACCGGTCAGCACACGATCGCGGGGCCCGAGCGGGTCCTCGGCGCAGAAGACCGACGCTTCAGCGTCCACAAAGGCGGCCGCCGACCGGTGCGACACTGCGATTGACTTGTATTGGCCGGTCGAGCCTGAGCTGACGATGATCCATGCATCGTCGTCGGCGGTGGGCGGGCGAGCCTCTCCGTGGGCGGGCGCTCCGATGACGGGACGGACCCGAAGCCCGGGTCCGACTACCGCGCATACTTCGGCCGCTTCCCATACCAAAGCGGCTCGGTCACCGAGCTCGTCAGGATCGACAGGGACGCATGCCGCTCCGCGAACGAGTACGGCCAGCACTGCGATGTAGAGGTCGACCGTACCAAGGGCCATCAGGATGCCGACCCGGTCTCCGGCACCGATCCCGCGTTCGCGCAGGTTCAGGGCCAGGGACTCGATCCGCTCCAGCAGCGCCAGGTAATTCAATGAGGTGGTGCCGTCATCCAACGCCAGCGCGTCCGGGTACTCGTCCACGGAGCGAAAGAGGATGTCCAGCAACGTGCGAGGAATCGGTGCAGGCCCCCCTGAGTACACGCCGGAGGCGGGAGGGATTGTGCTGCCGGTGCGTTCGCTGGCTCCTGACGGGGCGGGGTCCGTTGGCGCCGCCAGCGCGACTAATTCTTTGGACGCCGCTTTATGAGCGCCGGCCGGCGTCCGCGCGTGGGACTGCCTGACCAGCATGGTGGTGTCCTCTGATCCAAGGTACGAGTTCTCGGCTGGCGCCATTGGTACCTCCCGTTTCTGCACTGCATTTGGGTGTATGGGTCACTGGGGTCAGTCCCTGCTCGCGTGGCGCAGAAAGCTGATGTCCTTGTGCCGGCTCGGCACATTGCCTAAGCTGCTCCTTCCTCCCCAGTCAGACGTCATGCGGAAGATCCCGGCCGGCTAGCGGCGAGCGCTTGAACCTCGAACTGCGGAAGCGTGTCCGGCGTTTGGTCGCCCGCCGCTTCCGTGTCCGGCGTACGGTCGTCCGCCGCTTCCTTGTCCGGCGGCGTGAGACCAAAGGCGTCCTGCAGAGCGCGGACAGCATCGGCAAGCTCATCGGCCCGTGCCACGGCCGCAATGCACAGCTCGGAAATCGAGATCATCTCCGGACTGATCCCGGCGTCCGAAAGTGCTCTGAAGAAAGTGCTGAGGGTGGTGGGCGAAGAGCGCATCCCCAGTCCGGTGAGCAAGACCTTGCCCACTTCTCCCTTGTGATACAGGGCTTCAAATCCGATGCGGCTCCGGGCCGCGTCCAGGGCCGCTATGGCTGCCGACGCCTCCGTAGATGGGAGGGTGAAGGTGATGTCGGCGATTCCGGTCCCCGGGTCCCGCGAATTCTGCGCGATCATTTCGATGTTCAGCCCCGATGCGGCGAGCTCCTGAAGGAGTCGCGCGGCAGTCCTCGAGCAGGCCGGGATTCCGGCGATGGTGACTTGTGCGGCGGAGTTGACGCTTGCCACGCCCGAAACCAGAGTCTTTTCGCCTGCGTGCGCATCCGAACGGGGTTGATCGAGACTGGGCAGGATCATGGTGCCCCGCTTTTGCACGAACGAAGAACGGACATGGATCGGAATACCGAAGCGGCGAGCGTATTCGATGCATCGGAGGTGGAGAACTTTTGCCCCCGCGGCTGCGAACTCGAGCATTTCCTCGCTGGCGAGTACATCGATCTTGCGCGCGTTGGGAACGATCCGCGGATCTGCCGTATAAATACCGTCGACATCCGTATAGATCTCGCAGACGCCTGCGCCGAGTGCTGCGGCGAGTGCGACGGCGGTCAAGTCCGAACCACCCCTCCCCAGAGTGGTGACCGTCTTCCCTTTAAGGCTTTTGCCCTGAAACCCTGCCACGACGGCGACCTGACCGTTCTTCAAGCAGGCACGGACTTGGCGCGGATCGACATCGATAATGTGAGCTTTGCCGTGGCAGTCGTCGGTGATGAGGCCCGCCTCGCTGCCTGTGAAGGTCCGGACATCGACGCCCAGATCGGCCAAGGCGATCGCCAGCAAGGCCGCCGAAACGAGTTCGCCGGTCGTCAGCAGGGTGTCGAGTTCGCGGGCAGGGGGATGCGGCGAAACACTAGCCGCGAGATCCAACAACTCGTCGGTGGTGTCGCCCATGGCGGAAACCACCGCAACGACTTGATATCCAGACGCCTGTGTCTCAGCCACTCGGTGAGCGGCGCGACGAATGCCGTCGGCATTCGCCACCGACGAGCCACCGAACTTCTGCACGATGATGTTCGTTGAGCGTCCAGCCGTGCCCGCCGCCTCCGCTCGTTCGCCCCACGGCAGTGGCTCGCCGAGCCTCGAGGCGCTGCGCGGCAGCTCGAATGAGTCCTGTGCCATGCGGACAGCAGCTTCATCCATGGCCTCATCTATGCGCTTAAAGTTTTTCACCCTGACCCCCAAACTTGCTGGGCTGCCGCTGCACCTCGGGTGCGGTCGCTGCCCCGCCAACACTCCGGATTGCCCTGCTGCGCCCGTCCAGAGCTAACCGCCTATTTGCCAATGTGTGCTCGGCTCGGCGTGCTCACTGCGCGCAGCAGCCCCGAACTGGACGCCCGCGGCCTGAGGACGTCCCCACCGCGGCTGCCCGGCGTTTCGTCAAGCCATTCACCGGCAACCGATCGGACAGCCTCTGCAAGCAGGTCAAGCCCGCGGGTCAAGTTTTCCGCGCTGATAGTCAATGCAGGCATGGCTTTGAGTACTTCTCCCTCCGGCCCGGAGGTTTCTACCAGCAAGCCACGGGCGAAGGATTCGGCGGCAACTTTTCGTGCCATTGTCCGGTCCGGGAAATACACGCCGGCCAAGAGCCCCCGACCGCGGACAAGGGCGCCTTCAATGCCGGCCGCCATCGTTGCCAGAGCTGCATGCAGCTGTGCGGACCGTGCCGCGATGTCTCGTTCGAATCCCCGACCGTTCCAGAAGTGTTCCAGGGCCGCGGTCCCGGTCACGAAGGCCGGGTTATGGCCGCGGAAGGTACCGTTGTGCTCCCCCGGCTTCCAGATGTCCAGTTCGGGTTTTAACAACATGACGGCAAGCGGCAGTCCGAAACCGGACAGTGATTTCGACAGGCAGACAATATCGGGTTGGACACCTGCTTCCTCAAAGCTGAAGAACGTGCCCGTACGTCCACACCCGGCCTGGACATCATCGACGATAAGAAGCATGCCGTGCTGGTGACAGATATCGGAGAGTCGCCGCAGCCAACTTCCACTGGCCGCTCTGAGCCCTCCCTCGCCCTGAACCGTCTCCACTATGACCGCGGCGGGTTTGTCCAGTCCGGACCCGCTGTCCTCCAACGCATGCTGCAGCCACAGGAAATCTTCCGCCGGCTGGTCGAAGTAGCCGTCATAAGGGAAGCTGGAGGCGTTATTGAGCGGAACTCCTGCGCCTTGGCGTTTTAGTGAATTGCCCGTTACCGCCAGTGCGCCAAGGGTCATCCCGTGAAACGCATTGGTGAAGCTCAGCACTTGGTGCCGGCCGGTAACCTTGCGCGCCAGCTTCAGCGCCGCTTCGACGCTGTTCGTCCCGGTGGGGCCGGTGAACATGACCTTATAGTCGAGACCGCGAGGGATCAGGATTAGTTCCAGGAACGTCTCCAGGAATCGCCGCTTCGCCGTCGTCTTCATATCGAGTGAATGGATGACCGACCCGGAGCGCAAGTAAGCAATCAGCGGCTCCAGGAGAAGCGGATTATTGTGCCCGTAATTGAGTGCTCCTGCGCCCGAAAAGAAATCCAGATACTCCCTGCCGTCCTCGCTATGCAGCGTGTCCCCGGCGGCGTAGTCGAAAACGGTATCCCAGGTCCGGCAGTAACTGCGGACCTCCGACTCGAGAGATGTAAAGATATCCATCATTTACCTGCCTTAGCTGTCGCTGGCTGCCGCCCCGGGCACGTTTCCTCCGGGCGGGGGGAGCGTCCGAGTCCCGGGCTGCAGGCCTGGACAACTCCGGTGCCCCGTCCTGCTGCGCCGGACCGTGCAGGACCGCCGCATATGTGAACATGCGTGTGGCAGGCCCTCGAGACCTTGTCGAGTTCTGCGATCATGTCGATTCCCCAATCTGTTCAACCGGGTCCCCAATCCGTTCCACCAGACGGATTCTGCGATCGACCAGCGCGCGCAGTGCTCCTAAGGGGATGCGCGATGCTGCCCGTGTCCCAGGCGAGGCCCGTGCCCCAAATTCGGTTGCCGGGATGGATGTCACAGCCCGCCGACGCATGCCCGCGGACTGTCCCGGAACCGATAGTCGTCGAGAGCCTCACGCCCCCTTGGTTTCTACCGAAGCTTTCGACAGTTTCAGCCTAGGAAGCGGCCACGATGTATGCCCAAGTAGCCGACACTCGACTTGGACCGACAATTCGGCTGTTTCCTGCCGCGGCATGACCGATGGTCTACTTGCTGCTTCGCGGCGGGTACTTGGATCTGCGCGTCAGATACTTGCTGTTGGCCCTCACTGATCCAGTACTTCGGCGTACCGGATCAGCTGCTGGCGGTTCTCGACCCCGAGTTTTCGGTATATCCGGTACAGATGGCCCTCAGCGGTCCGGGGAGAGAGCGTCAGGGACTCCGCGATCTGCTTGTTGCTGGCGCCCCGGCGCACCAAGTGGACAATTTGTTGCTCCCGAGCGGTCAGGGCCGGTGCACTCCCCCGGGCACGTTCGGTTGCAGGAGTCGTGACACCGTCGAGTCGGCGCAGGGTTACCCGCAATTGGTGCAGTGCACCGTTGTGCTGGCGTTGAAGTCCCTGCCGCTGGTAGATGTCCGATGCCCAGGACGTTGCCGTGGCCGCGAGCAAATCTTTGCCCGCACGCGTTGCCATATCGGCTGCTGCCATCAAACCCCCCGGATCCGATGAGGCCCTGCTGGACGCGACAGCCGCCAAAGCCTGGGTTTCGGGCCCATCCAACGGGGCACACAGTTCCGCGAGACGTGCCGCCCCGCTATCGTCCCCGAGCAGGAGCTGATGCTCCAGGATCTCTTTCTCTGCGCTGACCCATCCCGCGGCACGGGCCGTTGCCGCGAAGGCTTCAAGTTCGTCCAGTAGAAGAACCGTATTTGCGCGTGCTGTTCCCGGCGGGCCCGCGCGGCTTGATGCAGCTGCCGCAGCGTAGGCAGAGGCTACAAGCAGGCGCGGGCGGCTCCCGGTGCCCGCTTCTTTCTGCAGGCCAACCCGGAAGTCTGTGGCTTGCCCGGCGTTGCCCAACAGAGCCGCTCCGGCTGCTGCGGCTCCGAGCACGGATGGAAGCAGCATCCCTTGATCCTCGTGGCGCAGCGGGCCGATACCTTCCGCCAACGACTGGACCGCGGGCTTCACCCGGCCCCTTCGAAAGAGAAGCAGTCCTCGCAGAGCGGATTCGTTACCTGAAAACCAACGGTGCCGGCACGGCGCGGTCCTGCTGTATTCATCCAGGGCGCGTTCTGCCTCCTGGTAGCGGCCGGCGATCAACAAGGACTCCACGTTCCGGGAAAAGACAAAGGGATAGAAGGACCGTAGCGAGGGAGTTGCCGCGACCAGCTTCAGGGCCTCTGTCCCGGCTTCCGCCGCCTGCCTGAAACGGCCGGTTTCCGCCAGGCAAAGCGCCTTGACGGTACCGGCAAGCAGTCGGGTAACTTCAGCATCCTCAGATCCAGGGGCAGGGGCGTTCTCCAGCCGATCGAGGGCCGTTCCGAAGTTTCCTTCCAACATGTCGGCATAAGCCTGCAGCAACCAAGCACCGGTTGCTGCATCCAGGCACGCCGCTGCGACCGGAGCGTCGCCCGGGACCGTCGAGGGTTGCGTCGCCGCTGCTTCCATCCAACCGGAGGAAATCTTTTCAAGCTGGGCCCGGTACCCGGCTTCCGGCTCCACCAGGGACGCCCGGAGCAGCGCGGCGGCCGCGATTGTCCGACGGTCCACGTTCTCATGGATCAGGTCCAGTGCCGCTTTGGCCTCCGATCTGTCGCCCAGCCCCCAATGGGCGCGGGCTCGTTCCACCAGAGCTGCAGGCTGGCCGTTTGCGCCGGCATCGGCAAGCCTCAAAGCCAACGGATGGTCACACTCGTCATTGGCGGCACACGCGGCACGTAGTGATTCTATGGGTGACGGCGGCCGGCCGGCGTCAACTTGCCAGCGCACCAGTTCCACCCTGGCTCTCTCAGGTGCAGGTTCCAGGCGGTTCATGACGTGCAGGAATTGGTTGAGAAGTTCCGCGCTGCATCCTGCGGGCACCATGGATCGGATAACGTCCGCGTACGGCGGGAACCGAAGCCGCACGGCGAGGTTTCCGCTGCGCATGTCCGCCAACAGCCCCATCTCCTCCAAGGATCGGACCGCCATACTGTCGAAGAGGGCACCGGCCGCTGCAGCCGGCACGGAGCCGGCCAGGGCGGCGATGTCCACCACACGCCGCTGAGGTGCCTCCAGCCCAGTGACCAGTCCCTTGAACAGATCAGCGGCGGCCGGATCCAGGCCAGTGGGTTCCTGGATCATCCGCCACACTCCGTGGTGCTGCACCACATTGCCCGCTGCAGCAGCGTGCGCGGCCAGGGCCTTCAGGAGGTGCGGATTTCCCAAAGACTTGTGCTGCAGCATCTGCACCGTCCCGCCGGCTACCGTCCCTCCGAACATCTGTTCAAGGGTGTTGCGGACTTCCGCCGTCGTGAGCGGCCGCACTTCGAAGGCTTCCAGGATCCCGTCCTGGCACAATTCCAGGAGCTCCCGCGGCTGCGCGCTCCAGCTTCTACAGAGCGCAAGGATCTTGAGCGAACGCGCCATGACCAGTTGCGCCAGCAGATGGCTGCTCGCGTCGTCCAGATCATGGACATCGTCGACGATCAGCAACAGGGGACGGGCCTCGCCCGCGGGGCCCTTGGCAAGGGAGGAGCGCACCGTCCGCAGGACCGCCAGCGGAGATTCCAACTCCGCGGGGGTCACTCCCCTCAGATAAGGAAAGAGCGCACCGTAGGGCACGTGTGCCAGGGTTGGTTCGGCTCGTACCCGCTGCACCCGCACCGCGTCCCCAAGGTTCCGGACAACCTCATCCGCGACGGTGGACTTCCCTATGCCGGCGTCCCCGTAAAGCACCGCTCCGCCGGTTGCCTGGCCGGCGAGGCAAGCGGTCACCGCATCGACGAGGTCCCGGCGCCCGCCCCCGGAGCCGGAAACGTTCATGCGGTTGGGCCAGGGGACTCCGGAGCCAGCATCTCGGCCAACTCTTGACGGCTGCGAATGAGCAGTTTGGAAAACACCTGGTACAAGTGGCCTTCGACCGTTCTGGTCGAGACACCAAGTTCCCGGGCAACAGCGTGATTGCTGCGGCCCTCGGCAACAGACCTGGCAACAGCCTGTTCACGCGCCGTGAGGCGCCCGCGCCAGGCGGCCTCGTAGCCTGATTCCGTCCCGGCCTCAAGGAGTGTGCGAACCTTGCGCCTGACCCTGCGGAGTACATCGGCCCGTCCCGATCTGTCTGCGGCCGCCTCGGCCTGGCCGGCTACGTCGCGGGCAAAGGTCAGTTGACCGGCTCTAGCCGCTTGCTCGGCCGCTTGGAGAAGCAGGCTGGCGTTTCCGGAAGCGAGGCCCCTCGCGTACGTTTCGCAGACATCGGCGAAAGGTCCTTGGCACCGGGTGGCAAGTTCCAGCAGTCGGCCATCCTCGTCCACCCCGGACAGACGCGCCATGGCCGCCAGCGCCATCATCTCCATGGCGCCGACCGCCGCCGACCGGTCCGCAGCCGCCTGCTGCCGCAGCAGTCGCAGCGCACCATCGACGTCGCCGCTGGCCGCCCGTGCCATGGCACGAAAGTGCCGTTCCAGGCGGGTGATGAGCCAGGGGCTTGCCCCGCCGCGGGGGGGTTCTGTTCCTGCCTCTCCGCCGGTTTCATTGAGCATGGCCCGGCAGTAAGCCGAGGCCGCTTCGGCCAATGGTGCCAATCCGTCGGGATCCGCTTCCGACGACTGGGCGCGGGCAGAGCGCAGCAGGCCCGCTGCACGGTGCAGATCACCGGTTGAGGCCAGTACGATGCCGTCAACGAGTTCCTCCCACGTACCGCCGGGATCACCACGGCGGCCGCACTGGCGGAGACGCCCGGCGCCGTCCAACCAGGAGCCGGACAGCAAGTAGGCTGCGGCCCGGTGCTGTTGGATCTCCCTACGGCGTTCTTCAGGCAGCGTTGCAAGGTCGGGCCACGGCTCGTCGGCAACCGCCAGCGCATCATCACTGCGCCCGGTGACTGCCAAGGACTCGCAGAGCAGGGCCCGGCTGAGCAGTCTCTGCCACGTCGGGACAAAGGGATCCTCTGCACAGCGCCGAAGCAGGTCTAGCGAGCCAGCGTACTCACCCTGAAAGACCATGGACCGGGCCGTGTCCAGCGGCGGCACCAAGCTGTTCCGGACCGGTTCCGGGTGGCTGCGGCGGGTCGTCCGGGGCACGGCCGGTGGCCGGGACCGATAGTGGCCGTCGGGCGAGGTTGCGCGGAGGGCCTCTGCCATGAGCCGGTCAGCGATTTTGACCACTGGGGCCGGATGGTAGCCGATGCCGGCTATCCCGCGATACTGAAGCTGGTCCAAGGCACCACCGCGCCCGGTCGCCTGCAGATCGGACAGGGGAAGACCGCCGGACTCCGCGAGTTGGCGGGCGAGCTCCAGAACGTCGTCGTCCAAACCGCTCAGGGTCGCGCACACAGTGCTCACCGTGGGCGGCCCCAGCCGGACCGGTTTTCCGGTGTGGACCCATACGCCGTTCCGTTCCCGGAGAGTACCTGAGGATACGTAGTCCCTGACCAGCAACGGAACCAACCTTGGATTCCCGCCGGAATGTGCCTGCAGCACCCGCGCCGCTTCGCGTGAAAGCCGTCCGTCCAGCCCGGTCGCAGCCAGCTCGCCAACTTCCGACTGGTTCAGGGGAGGCAGGTCGATCCGCCGCATTCGCGGGTCGTGGCCCAGGCTCAGGAACGCCGGCGGAACCGCCGAAAAATCCCGGGCGAGAATAATGCTTCGTACATCTCCCCTCGTGACCAGTTGGCCGAGCAGTGTCGCGGAGTCGCCGTCGATATGCTCCGCGTTGTCGATCAGCAGGACGATGTCTCTGCCGCCGGCTGCCTGGCTCAGTTGTTGTGACAATCCGTCCAGAACCAGCATCGGGTGCGCCAGCTGCGAGTCATCCAACTCGGCCAGCAAGTATGTCAGCGCCCCGTAGGAGCGGCTGCGCGCGTACGCGGTGCCGCGCAGTTGGACGACCAGGACGTGTTCCCCAAGATGTTTAACCACATGCCGTGCCAGCAGCGTCTTCCCGTATCCAGAGGGCGCGATGACGACCGCGCCCGCGGATCCCCTGTCCGTCAGCGCTTTAAGAACCGCTCCTGCGACCTCCACCCGGCCGATCAGAACCGTGTCCGGGCCGGGCACAAGCGCATGACTGAATAAACTCTCAGCCTTCATGGCGAGACCGTCTTTCTTCCCCTGCCCCCAACGCCCGACCCCCATCGGACGTGGGATTAACCATAGCCAGCGAGTCCGGCCTTGTACACGAGTAGCAGGCGGGTGGGCCTGGAACGGCTGCGGCAGATGATCCACGCCGGCCAAGGTACAGTCCCGGTCCGAGACGGGAAGCCTCCGGAGACGGAAACGGAGCCGGCGAGGGGGCGGCCACATCGTCAGGCCGTCACCCGTCGCCGGCTCCGCTCAGGAACCGCTAGAGACTGGTTGAAACTGTGTCAGGCCCCGCTGTCAGGCCTTGCCGTCGAAGAGGCTCGTGACCGAGCCGTCTTCGAAGACTTCACGGACCGCGCGGGCGACCAGCGGAGCAATCGACAGGACGGTCAATTCCTTGAAGTTTTTCTCCGGCGGGATCGGCAGCGTGTTGGTGACCACCACTTCCCGGGCACCGCTCTCGGAAAGCCGGCGGGCGGCGGGATCCGAGAACACGGCGTGCGTTGCTGCGATGATGACGTCCTTGGCGCCGGCGTTCTTCAGGACCTGAACGGCGCCGGAGATCGTTCCGCCGGTGTCGATCATGTCGTCGATCAGCACGCAGGTGCGGCCCTCAACCAAGCCGACGACCTGCTTCGACACGGCCTGGTTCGGCGCGTTCACGTCGCGGGACTTGTGTACGAAGGCCAGCGGAGCCCCGCCCAGCCGCTCGGCCCACTGTTCGGCAACGCGGACGCGGCCGGTATCCGGGGACACCACGGTCACGTTGTCCAGGTCGACCCGTGTGCGGACGTACTCGGCCAGGAGCGGAATAGCCATGAGGTGGTCGACCGGACCGTCGAAGAAACCCTGGATCTGCGCCGTGTGCAGGTCGACGGACATCAACCGGTCTGCGCCGGCCGTCTTGTACATGTCGGCCACCAGGCGGGCCGAGATCGGTTCCCGGCCGCGGTGCTTCTTGTCCTGCCGGGCATACGGGTAGAACGGAGCGACCACGGTGATGCGCTTGGCCGAGGCCCGCTTCAGCGTGTCCACCATGATCAGGTGCTCCATCAGCCATTCGTTGATGGGAGCCGGGTGCGCCTGGATCACGAAGGCGTCGGTACCGCGCACGCTTTCCTCGAACCGGACGTAGATCTCGCCGTTTGCGAAGTCGTAGGCGGACGTCGGCAGGAGGTCGATCTCCAACTCTTTGGCGATCTCCCGCGCCAGTTCCGGATGGGCGCGTCCGGAGGCCAGCACCAGCCTCTTTTCGCCCTGTGCCTTGATTCCGCTCATGAAGGATCACTTTCTGCAGTTGGGGATTGCGTGGAGGAAGTTCGGGTGGCAGCTTCTGCAGATGAGCTGCCGGGGCGGTTCTTCTGCACCCAGCCGTCAAGGTTCCGCTGCGGCGCGACGCTGACCGCGAGCGCTCCGGGCGGCACATCCTTGCGGATCACCGCGCCTGCGCCGGAGTAGGCACCGTCGCCCACGTGCACGGGAGCCACAAAGACGGTGTTCGAGCCGGTGCGCACATTCGAGCCGATGACGGTACGGTGCTTCTTTTCGCCGTCGTAATTGGCGGTGATGTTGCCACAGCCAATGTTGGCATACTCACCGATCTCCGCATCCCCGGCATAGCCCAGATGGGACAGCTTGGCGCCCTTGCCGATGGTCACGTTCTTGGTTTCGTAGAACGCGCCGATCTTCCCCTTCTCGCCCAGCACCGTGCCGGGGCGAAGGTAGGTGAACGGGCCGACGGTGGCGCCGGGCCCGATCTCGGAATCGGTGCCGTGCGTCCTGATGACCGAGGCGCCCTCGCCCACGGTCACGTTCGTCAGGGTCGTCTCCGGCCCCACAACGGCATCGGAGGCGACATGCGTGGCGCCGTGCAGCTGGGTGCCGGGCAGCAGCGTCACGTCGGTGCCGAACGTCACCGTCGAGTCGATCCAGGTGGATGACGGGTCCACGATGCTGACGCCGGCGCGCATGGCAGCGTCCAAGACCCGCCGGTTGTGCTCCGCCCCCAGGGCAGCCAACTGGACCCGGTCGTTGGCCCCCTCCACCTGCCAGCGGTCGGTGGTGACCACGGCGGCCACCCGGCCGCCGTCGGCCCGGGCCAGCGACAGCACGTCGGTCAGGTACTTCTCGCCCTGGGCGTTGTCCGTGGTGATCCTGGACAGGGCGGCGCGAAGGACTCCGGCATCGAAGGCATAGATTCCGGAGTTGACCTCACGGATCGCGCGCTGTTCGTCCGTGGCGTCCTTGTGCTCGACGATGCCCTGGACACTGCCGTCCTCGGCGCGGATGATCCGCCCGTATCCGCCGGCGTCATCGAGGACTGCGGTCAGTACGGTAACGGCATTCCCGCTGGAGGCATGCTCGGCCACGAGTTCCTTCAGCAGCGCCGTGGTCAGCAGCGGAACGTCGCCGTAGGTGACCACCACGGGGCCGTCCGGCTGGGCGGGAAGGGCATCCAGCGCCACCTCCACTGCGCGCCCGGTGCCGGGGATCTCGTCCTGGTCGACGATCAGTACATCCGGATCCAGCGAAGTGATATGCTCCGCCACCCGGTCACGCTCATGGCGTACGACGGCGGCAAGCACCGTGGGTGCTAGGCCGCGTGCCGCGGCGAGCGCGTGGCCCACCATGGAGACGCCGCCGATCTCATGCAGGATCTTGGGCTTTTTGGACTTCATCCGGGTGCCCGCCCCCGCGGCCAGGACGATGACCGCTGCCGGTGTTGAAGCGTTTTTGACGTTTTGTTCAGGGACGTCCTGGGGGCTCACTAAGTGGCACTCCTCGCTGCGCTGATTCCGGTGTGGCCGGTGCATTTGGGTTAACGGCATCTTACCTGCCGCAGCACCTCCGGTTTACCGGCCGGTGGTCGTTCCGCCCATAGGATTCGAACCTATACTCCACGGCTCCAAAGGCCGGGGTGCTGCCATTACACCAGGGCGGACCGTGCCGCCAAGAACACTGACCCGGTGGCACAAGTGTCCATTTTGCCACGTTTGCCAACCCCTATGCGACTCGGCGGCACGGGCCGCCGACACATGGCATCCGTGCCGGTCACTCCACCGCGGTCGCCAGGCTGGGTGCGTCCTCAAAGGATGGCTCGACGGCCGCCGGCAGGCTGGCACCGCTGCGCAACAGCCGGGCCATGACTGCTGCCGACACCGGCTTGCTGAAATAGAACCCTTGGCCACCGCTACAGCCAAGATCGCGCAATTGTTCCGCCTGTTCCCGCGTCTCGATGCCCTCGAAGATCGCGTCCAGCCCCGCAGCACGAATGAGCTGAAGGACGGCACCGATGAAGTCCTGCTGGGAACCGTCGGCAGAATGCGTAGCAATGATGGACCGGTCCACTTTGACCATGTCAACAGGCAACCGGCGCAGGTAACTGATCGATGAGTAGCCGGTTCCGAAGTCATCGATTTCGATGCCGATCCCGAGCTTGCGCAGGGCCAGCAAGGAGTAGGTCTCCACTTCTCCCCCGGTAACCAGACCGGTCTCCGTGATCTCCAGCACCAGCGACTCGGCCGGCATTCCGGAATCCCTCAAGACGCCCCGAACGTGCTCTACCAGGTCGATGCGTTGGAGCTCGGCTACCGAGAGATTAACGCGGATCTGGAACGCCGGATCCAGGTTCAGTTCGGCGGACCACTGGGCGAACTGGTGCGCGGCCGCCCACAAGGTCCACCGCCCCAGGTCAACAATCAGGCCGGTCTGTTCCGCCATGGGTATGAAGTCGGCCGGCATGACACGTCCCCGCACCGGGTGATTCCACCGGATCAACGCTTCCACCCCGATCGGCAGGCCCGTGCACAGATCCACCACCGGTTGGTACTCGAGCTCGAAGCCTCCGGTCGCGATGGCACCGCGGAGTTCGGACGCCATCTGGTTGTGCAGTTGGCGCGCCTGAAGCATATGGGACTGGAAGACCTTGGTGCGGTTCTGGGGGTCTTTTTTCGCCTCGTACATTGCCGTGTCGGCGTCCAGCAGCAGGCTCTGCGCGGTCTGTCCCGCATCTGCCACCCGGACGCCAATGCTGGCCTGGGGCCAGACGGTTACTTCGTCCAGTTGGATTTCGTCATTGAGCACGCCCAGAATCCGCTGGGCCACCTGGAGCGCGAGGTCCGTCGTCGCGCGCGGAAGCAGGACCGCAAATTCGTCGCCGCCCAGCCGTGCCACCGTGTCGCCGTCGCGCACGACGGACCTCAGCCTGTTCGCCACGACCGTGAGTACGCGGTCGCCGGCGTCGTGGCCAAAACTGTCGTTGACCTGCTTGAAGGAATCCATGTCCAGCAGGAGCAATGCCGGGGCCCGCTGGCCGGACCGCGCATCGTCGAGCGCGGCGTCCATGTCCTTGGCCAAAGCCGTGCGGTTCGCCAGCCCGGTCAAGGCATCTGTGAGGGCCATCCGGCTCATGTCCCGATGTGCCTGGCGCAGTTCAGCCGTCCGTTGCTCGACGCGCTGTTCCAGTTCCATGTAGCTAAGCTGCAGCTCCTCGGCCAAGAGGTTGACGCCCGTGATGACGGCGTCAATATCGTCGCGTGCCGGCGAGGGGTCGATCCTGGTGGACAGATCGCCTCCGGCCAGGCGGACCATCCCGTCGACCAACTGCTGGAGCCGAGGATCGGCATTATGCGGCATTGTCCCGTTCCAGCCACGCGAGGGCCTGTGGTTCGGAGTCAAAGTAGCGGACAGGGCATTCGGACGGTTCGGCTCCCAGCACGAAGTTGGCTATCACCCGGTCCACCGGAGACTCGCCCACGAGGGCGATGGCGGACGCATTCGTCTGCCGACCCAGCATCGACCGGGCCAGGCGGGAAATCGATGTAACGCCCGTCATCCGCATCAAGACACGGCAAGGGTGACCGCCGGAAAGCACGCGAAGCTGTGTTGACGTGTGGGCCGCGACTTCGTCGGTGAAGGCTGCTCCGCGCGGAAGATCGACGCTGATGATGCCGTCGCCGGCACTGATCACGTCGGCTGCAACGGCATCGGCCGCGCCAGCTACGCGCCTCATGCGGCCGCGTCGTTATTGGATACCGCTCCTGCAACCCTCTCGGGCCAGCCATGACCTAGCACGTGCATCCGCTCCCCAACGATTCGATGGAAGCTTTCGCTCCCGTCCAACAAATCCAGAACATACTGCTTTAGAACTGCCAATCGTTCACAGCGTAAACGAACGGTGTTCACGACACGCTCAATGACACGATGAAGAATGCATGTTACGAAGCCCGCGGAAACTCGGCGATTTCTGCAGCCACTTGGGCCGCCCTGTCCTTGGCACCGGCTTGGCTGAAATACGCTTGGCTGTTCTTCAAGTGGCGTAGGGCCGATGCACAATCGCCTTGTTCCCGCAGGGCTTTCGCAAGCAACATATTCGCTTCACCCGCAGTGTGGTGTGCCATCGCTGAGGACTCTGCACAAATCGACGTGAGCATCTCGATTGCGCTGCTTGCTTCACCGTTCAGAAAGTGCCAGTGCGCACGATTGAGCATGTTCTTAAAGACATCTCCGTCATCCGTACCAATAATGGTCGCTGCGAGTTCGGCACGCTCCATGCAATCGGCTGTTTCTGTGTCGGCGATACCGGCCGTTAACCTCATAGCCGCCGAGGCTCGATTGAACCACGCCCATAGAGCGAGATCATTCGAAGGCGACAAATGCTCAGCCGCCAACTTGTGATACTTCACCCCATCGCTGGCCTGTTGTCTTAGAAAAGCGACGTTTCCGGCGACCCAGTAGCACTTTCCCGCCGTTTGAGCGTCAGTATTGGTGTCAATCAGTCGGATGAGTTGCTGACTTTCCTGCCAGGCGCGCTCCAACTGGTCGCTCTCTGCCAATGCTGCAATAAGTGCAAGCAAGGACCCAATACGCAGATCCTGCGGGACCTCACCGTCATGAGCGATGCCGACGGCCCTAACACCATATGCGACTGCTTGTTCAAGTTCACCTGCCGCCTGGCTAACGTCAGACAAGAGGTTCAATGCGCGGCACTGAAGTTCGGAGGACCCGACCGTTAGTGGATGTTCCAGCAGAAGCAAGGCTGTATGAATGCAGTCCCGGTTGAGACCCATCGCGCGCTGACAATCGGCTTGGAACATTGTCATCTGCCACCACGTTGAATCATCGCCGGCAGCCAATGCCCTAGAAGATACTTGCTTCGCGAGGTCCAGCGCCTGCGCATATTCTCTACGACCGAAAGCCTCACGAGCCCGCAGTTCAGCGAAAACACCGCTTCCCTCAGAATTGACCGACACCATGCGAATCCTCCAAACGCCAATGGCCGGGGTGATAGTCCGTACTCCCACCCGCATCCGATCATATTCCGTGTCCCGCGCAGCGGCGGGGAAGGGTCCCTGATGTGTCGTTTAACGTCTAGCTGATTAGGTACTCCTGAATGTACACTTGTGGATGTCACCACCGCTGCATAGATTTGCAAAACTGTGCATAACCAAGAGGGAGCCCGATGAAGAAATTTTCGGCATCAGTACTTATTGCCGCAGTTCTGGCTGTTACCGGCGCCACGGCTGCCTCAGCCGCCGACGGCAGCTACACCACCATCACGACCGTCAAGTCTGTCGATGGCGGCTTCTCCATTCAGAGTGGCAACTGGCCGCACTAATAAGTAAATAGAGCGGGATTCCCGCTCGCCGGCTGAGGCCGTGGCATCCATCTTCGGACGCGTGCCACGGCCTTTGTGGTTTAAGAGACAGCGACGGCGTCCGACGCGTTGGCGGGTTGCTGTTTCGGTCCGGAATCCAGCGGCAGTGTAATCGTGAAGGTCGTGCCGATGCCGACCCTCGACTCCACGGAAATATCGCCGCGGTGCTGGTCGACCATCCCCTTGACGATGGCCAGGCCCAGGCCAGTGCCCTGGATGGCATGGGCGTTGGATGCCCGGTAGAAACGCGAGAAGAGCTGGGGCAGGTCTTCTTCCGGGATGCCGATCCCGCTGTCGGCGACCTTGACCACGGCGCAGGGAACGCCGTCGTCGTTCTTGCCGCCGAGGCCGACCGTGACCCGCACCTCCCCGTCCTGCGGCGTGAACTTGACGGCATTGGACAGGATGTTGGTGAAGACTTGCTCCAACATCTTTGTATCGCCGTCGGCGGCGAGCCGGGTGTCCAGCCCCTCACCGACCAGCTGTACGTTCTTGGCCTGCGCCACCGGTTCCAGCGCGGTGGAAACCGTGCGCAGGAGGCGTGGCAGGTCCACCGGTTCCGTCTTCAACCCGCTGCTCTGGAAATCCATCCTGGACAAGGTGAGCATGTCTTCGATCAACTCGCGGAGCCGCGCGGCATTGCGACCCACGATCTTCAGCATCCGCGCCACTGATTCCGGGACCTCACCGGCGTCTCCATCCAGCACCAGCTCCAGGTACCCGGCGATAGAGGTCAACGGAGTCCGGAGCTCATGGTTGACCGTGGCCACGAAGTTCGACTTGGCTTGGTCCAGCTCGCGAAGCTTTTCCACGACCTGTTGTTGAACTGTAATCAGGTGCCCCTGAATCAGACCGTGGGCCAGGTTGCCGGCTACATGCTGAAGCAGTGAAATCTCGGCCGGCGACCATGGCCGCGGCTGCCCCGTGCGGATCAGGCACAGCAAGCCGAAAGCCTGCGGGCCCTGCCCCAAGGGCGCGAGCAGGGACAATTTGCCCCGGGGGGTGGCGAGCCATTCGGCCACATGGGGATATGCGGCGATATCGATGCCGCCGTCGTCGGCCGACGTGAGCACGCTGTGCTTGGCCCAGAGCGCCGAGGACAGCTCCAGCACCTGTTCGTCGCTGCGGTAGGGCATGGAGCCCTGGGTGGATTCGCTGATCCATTGAGCGGTGGTATGCGGCACTCGTTCGTCCGCCAGGGTACGCACCCAGACGTGGTCGGCTTCGAAGGCCTCGCCGATGCCACGCAACGCGAGGTTGATCATTTCGTCCGGGTCATTCGTACTGCGAATACCGTCGGACACATTCCGGATCCGCTCCCGCAGGACGGCCACCCCGTTGCGTTCCCGTCGCCGGTGTTCCGATCTCGCGAGGGTCACGCGGACACGGTTCACCACACTGGCGGCCGTCAGCGGCTTGATCAGGTAGTCGGAGACGCCCAGCTCGTAGCCGCGTTCCACCAAGTGCAGCTCGTCCTCGGTGGCCATGAGCATCACCCGCCACTGCGCGCCCGGCTGGCTGTCCGACAGCCGTCGCACGGCTTCCATCCCGGCCAGGGACATATCGGCGGCGTCCACCAAAAGGATGTCGGGCGGGTTGCGCTGCACCTCGGCCAACACCTCGGCCGCGGAAGTCAACGCAGCGACCGATATGCCGGCATCGCTCAGGACGCTGCGCAGGAACCCGCGGGTCGCAGGGTCCACGGCGCCGACCAGGACGGTTGGGCGCGCTGCCGCCCCGGGCTCACCTGCAACGGTCCGCACTGCATTCCTCCTGCATTGAACGCGGCCCGGTGTCGTCCCGGCCCCCCGACGTTATGAATGAAGAGTAGCAGTGCTCTCACCGGTACGACGCGAGGTTCCGTCCTGCCTCCGGCGCGCACCCGTCCCCCATCAGGACCGGTGCAGGCCCCGACACCTGACGCGGGAAGCAGACATTCCGGTCCGGCCCCGGCCGGTGCACTGCCGCTTGGGTTAGCGTTGCCACCATGACACACGTCCCGCGGATCGCCGCCGTCCCGCTTTCGGTCCTTGCGGCCATCATCGTGACGGTCCTGGCGTGGGCCAGTGCCTTCGTCGTGATCCGCGGCGTGCTGCCGCATTTCGGGCCCGGTCCGCTCAGCCTGATGCGGCTCGCCATCGGCTCGGCCGCACTGGCACTGCTGTTGGTCGGGCGGCCGTGGGTCAGGCCGGGCCGCCGGGCGTGGTTGCTGATCGCCGGCTGCGGCCTGTCGTGGTTCGGCGTCTACAACTTCGCCCTCAACACCGCGGAGCAAACGCTCGACGGCGGCACCACCGCCATGATCGTCAATCTCGCACCCGTGCTCACGGCCTTGGGCGCCGGGCTGTTCCTGGGCGAAGGCATCCCCAGGTGGCTGGCCATCGGCGCCGGAGTCGCTTTCTCGGGAGTCGTCATGATCGGCTTCGGCACCGGTGGCGGCGCCGCCGGCGGCGTCGGGCTGCTCTGGGCGCTGGCAGCGGCGTTGACGTACTCCGCCGGGGTGCTGCTCCAGAAGCCGGCCCTGGGCAGCGTGCCGGCCGGGCAGGTCACCTGGTTGGCCTGCAGCATCGGTGCACTCTCATCGCTGCCGTTTGCCGGTGACCTTTTGGCGGAACTGCGCACCGCCCCGGCCGCGGCGACCTTGGGCGTGGTGTATCTGGGGTTGGTGCCCACGGCCCTGGCTTTCAGCACCTGGGCCTATGCCCTGGCCCGGATGCCGGCCGGGCAACTGAGCGTTTCGTCCTACCTTGTTCCTCCGGTCACCATCGTGTTGGGGTGGCTGTTCCTGAGCGAGACGCCCACCGTGCTGGCCGTCATCGGCGGCGGGGTGTGCCTGCTGGGCGTTGCGCTGTCCCGCCGGCGCGACCGGCGGGAACGGCAGTCAGGGCGCGGCACCCACCCGGCCGAGGGTGCCCAACCGGCTGGCAATGCGGGAGATGTCGACGGCGGACGGGCTGGCTGACGAGGCCAGGTCAAGCGGCTCCGCGCTGATGACCGTCAACGGCACGTCGGCGTCATAGAGGATGTCCACAATATTGCTGAAGCGCTGCCAGCCGTTCATGCTGATCGCTTCCCGGGGCGGCACACCGCAGATGATCCAGTGGGCGGCATGCGCCAGCAGGCCCAAATAGTCGGAGGCGGCGGTGGGCCCTTCGCACAGGTCGCGGAAATCAAACCACAATTCGGCCGGCGTGCTCCGAAGGACCGGCAGCGGCCAGCTCCCCGGCCGCAGTTCGCGCGCCTCTGCCGCGGACGGCCAGTGTAGGCCCGCCTCGGCAACCCGCG